>DASZRK010000075.1 GCA_035549195.1 bacterium | reverse complement strand
GGTAAATCCGGTCCAGGTTTTTCTTAAATTTGACAATGGGACGGGTTGTTTAAAATTAACTACTTTTTTGAACTTAATTCCGAAAGCGATTTCAGCTCCACGATAATAATTTTTAAACTCATTTTTTTCGATTCCCGATTCTTCTCCAACTTCCGACCATAATTCTTCCGGTTCGCGTTCCAATACTTCATCAACTTCAAATTCCCCCGACAGAGCCATAATTGGAGACGAAACATAAACTGCCACGATGTCTCCCCTCTTCAGATTCGGCTTTGTCCTCCTAAGTTCTACTGTCTTTTCGCCAGAAAATATTTTATTAGCATATTTCGGCTTTATCGATAAGAGCAGAACTTTTTCTTTATTTGGCTTACCGATCATTCTCCACACCCTAATCTATAAATTTCCAAAAAGACGTCGTTCGTGATTTTCAGTGGCGACTGTAGCAAAAGACCTTTTCCTCTTCGGGAAAGAATTTTTGAAAGATCTTTCATTGGGATGGGATTCTTAAAAAGTTCTGTTTCGGAAAATTTAATGGCCATAACGTCATTCCCAATATTTGCTTTTGCTGTTTTAAAAACATCTTTCCAGCTGTAAATCCCAAGCCGTTCATATTTTTTAAAAAGGTCTTTGGGTTTTGCGATTTCCACAGAATCAAGAATTGAAAATGCTCGTATGCAACTTGTGCCACTATAGCCTTTGTCTTCGCTCACATACCACAAAATGCCACCGGGAGCTTTGATCCCCGAAGGGCGAGCAGAGCGATAATAAACTTGCTCTCGACTTAGAGCTAATTCCTTTTTGGCGCCAAAGAGATCTTCATTAGCGATATTTTCGTCAAATAAATCCTTAGCCCATCTGGGCCTAATGGGAACCAAATAAATGTTGGAGTCTTTACTCTCAATTTTTAATGGCCAAAATAATTTTTGAAGCTCATTGATCGATCGATTATCTTTGAAAATATTTTTTCTTTTCAAAACAGAGATGTGATCTTTAAATATTTTTCGGTCGACCACCCCAGAAGAGACAAGTGTTTTCAATTTATTATTTATCTGTTTATAGTCACCAACGAAGTCGAAAAGTAATTTGTGCCAATCATTTCCATGCTTTACAAATTTGTCTTTCGATAATTCTCTTTCAACATGTCCCGATAAATAGTTATCCGAAATAACAAGACAAGCACGTTTTTCAGTCACGCAAATTTTTAAAAAATGAAACAACAGATGGCGCAACAGAGTCAAAGAAAGGTTATTTTGCTTGCATCGCAAAAACCGTATTATCAGTTTATTTTTTTCAGATCTATCTAGAACAAAAAAAGCTAAAGGTTTTAAGGCGTCCTGAACGATTGAACACCTAAAGGTCTGCGGGTCTGCTAAGTATTTCCTCAGCTTTTGTAAAAAATCACTTTTTGTTTCTCCCCCTATTGGATTCCTAAACTCGGAGAAGACTGAATCCTGTTCTCCACTTGTAATGCTTTTCGTGCTCAAGCTTGTCCCGGCCAAACGTGAAGGATAATAATTTTTCAAGTGTAAAAGTTCATCTAGCTTGATGATTAAATCTGACGGACGAACAATTTCTATCGGAAACTCTTCTTTTATTTTTACAGCGTTATCCAGCAAAACTTGATCTCTAGTAACAAAAAAATCAGCGTCCGAGCAGATTGCTTGACTAAGATGATTTATATCCGAACGATCGCTATCTGTTAAATCTTTGGGGAAATACTTTTTAAGACTTTTTTGAGTTTCGGTTATTAAGTCGTTTGAGACTGGCAAGGTAGAAAAGTTTTTCGCCGCCTCCTTCATCTTTTTTCTATTTTCTGAATTATCTGAACGATCAATATCGTTAAAAATTTCAGGCGCTACGCACAATTCCAAATCATCCTTAAGCCAATCTGCTAACAGTGCTTTCGATTCTTCGCTTTCGTCGCTAAACAAGTCGAAAAAGATATTGGCATCAATTACCGCCGTCCATTTTGTTTCCGCTTGCTTTTGAACAGAAAAGGTAAACAAATTTGGATGGCCATGATCAAGCCACCAAAGGGTTAGTGTCTTTTGTTCCAAACTGCGGCCTGCTTTTTCACTAATAGCCGTAAAACCTAATTTGGGCCACATCTTGTTCGCAGGGAAATCCCGGCGACATCTAAGAGCAATTCCTCGAAACATTAAGGTTTCATTTTTCAGTTGGTCTATTAATACCTTGGACAAATTTTTTCCACGAAAGGTCTCTTTGATGCACAAATGGACAATTTTGACTGAATTTTTTGAAACTCTGTAAAGCAAATATCCCGCAAATTCATTTCCTATAATTACACCCAATATTCTTTTTTTGTGGGCATGGTCCAAAAATGCCCCGTCAGGGAAAAACCCTAATGTTGAGGAATTTTTTCTCCCCAATTCCTTGACCTCGTCTAAATGCTTCGAGGTCTCATCTATCGTAATTAATTTCGGTTTTATATTTTTCATCGTATTGTTAGCCATTTTAACAGGATGTGATTTCCAGTCATTGTTTCTTTCTTTGTTAAAACGGGGTGGGGTGCAGGGGAGGGATCACCCTACCCTGCCGGACACAAAACGGCCCTGGGGACAGGGCCTGATTTTTGTTGGATTTTTATCCCTGGTAGTCCGAGTCAAATACCTCTTGGCAGTCCAGGCAATTCCCCGTCTGCCAATCCAGGGTTAATCCCCATCGTCCACAACTTGGACAGTACCCCGCGCAGGTCGGGCAAGGTCTGCCCTCGCCTTCTTCGTTCCAACCGTGATAACAAACCTCGCCTTCATGTAGGAAGTCCATATTGCACCCCCTAGACCAAAAGCCCGGCTTGGCGGAAGGAAAAGTGTCCCTCATGGGTCACGATTAGGTGGTCGTGGACGGTAATGCCCAAGGCCCTGGCCCCGGTCAAAATTTGGCGGGTTAAGGCCTTGTCCCCTTCGGAAGGCTCCAAGCTCCCTGCTGGGTGGTTATGGCTGAAAATAATGCCCGTTGCCTTCAAGTCCAGGGCCTTCTTGAGGACCTCCCGGGGATAGACGGCGGTGTGGTCCACGGTCCCCTCCTGATTCAGCACCACGTCCAAAACATGGTTCCGGTGGTCCAGGTACATGGTCAGGAAGGCTTCCGTATCTTTTCCGCCGATGTATTGCTTGAAGTAGGCGGCCACGTCCTCGGGGCTAGATATGACCGGCCCCCTCTTGTAGTCGGCCCTAGCTTCGGCCCAGGAAGCCGGGGGAACCGTTGGCGGGGGTAACACCTTCACGTCGAATGTTAGCGCTTCGTGTTTTCTCTTCGTCATGGCCTTGCTCCTTTAACTGGGAGCAGCCTCCGGGGCCGCCCCTCGAAGAGGAAAGGGGCGGCCAAGGAGGGATAGAACGATATGAAGCCCTGCGTAATATCGGCCCAATAAACGTTTTCGAGTTTCCGACGGAGTGCGATAGCGAAGCGACAGCATCCGAGGCCTGGTGACCCGGACACGTTATTCGTGTCCGAGGGCAAGCCACTGGTGGCTAAGGCCGATCGGGAGAAGAGAAAACAAACTCAGCTCATCCTTTGAATTAATTTATAATGTCCGAAATAAATTCAGAGGAATCTTTGATGTTTTCTAATGACCCATGGGCAGATCATCCTTCACTTTTGGGCGCCATTCCCTCGTGGATCTGGTGGGTTGCGGGACTCCTAATACTTTTCTTTATTCTTGATGTAGTCCTCAAAACCCAATGTCCCAAATGCAAAAAGTTTTTTATGCGGGAGGTTAGGGAGGAAGAGTTATTAAGAATTGAGGAGTACATCAAACCCGTCACTCGCAAAACTGACCAGGTTGACGGAGATGGAAAACCAATTTGGGTCACGGAGGATAAACTGCACCGACGCAAGGACTATAGAATTCATTTTTCCTGTAGCAAATGTGGAAACATTTCCGGTTGGTTCAAAGACAAGTCTGAAGAAACAATAGTATTCAAGTAGCCATTGGGGTTTGGGGCAAAGCCCCAGGAGAAGGGGGTGTGCCGAGGATCACCGAAGGTAGCCGAGGCCAGGGGGAAGGCTTTCCCCAAAGAGGCGAAGTTTATTTTGAGCCGTTCTCTTTCTTCTTTTCCGCTGAAGCAATCTCACTTTGCATTCGATAAATCAAATCTCGAAACGCTTGTTCAGCCTTCTTTAAATCCATTTTGATTGGTTCATTTCCATCAGGCTTAGGAATACCTAGCAATTCCCAAATTGTTGATTCAGCTAAGGCGGATTCTTCAACATTCCGATAGCGATGCACCTCCCAACCCTGCCAAAAACTTTCATCAGTAGTTTGTTCATGTGTGCTGTCTATCAGCACGATCTTAATAAATCCTGGTTTGTTGGGATTAGTTAAAAGACAGAGACGCCCTGGTTTTACGGCTTGCCTAATTTCCTCCGGGGTCCTTCCACCTATCCCACACTTCGGACAGCCTTCGCCTTCAGCTACATTTTCAGGTGTCGTCCGCCATTCATGGCCATTGCTACATTGAAAGTTGGCTTTCCCAAACATACTTCGAACTTGTCCTAAAAGTTTTATCTCTCGTCCCTCCAGTCGCTTATTCACCCGCGCCGTATATGTATAAACCCAATCGGGTATTGGCTCCGGGGGACGAATACCGGCTTTTTTCGCCGCTTCTAAACCCACCTGTACTGTTTTCCATTCCATCTTTTCAATTTCAACACCACCTCGATACGGGATATCTGCCAATCCCGTTGCACCCCAAAAAACAGATTCAGCCCAATAAGGATCTGGGACGGAAATGTATGTTTTGATTTCCCATTTCTGACCGGTCTTTTTTACGATTTTGCCCGTGTATTCTTCGTACTTGCTGTTGTGTGCGGCCAATCGTTTCTCGGGACTTTGAGTAGTCACACCGATTTTGTAAAGGTTAGGATCAGATGGGTGGACCAAAACGTATAGATAACCCGATTTCATTGCGACTCCTATTTTAGAACTAAGGAACAAGGAGCAAAACCCCGGGGAAGATGTGTGTCAAGGATCACCGAAGGTAACCGAGGCCAGGGGGGAAGGATTTGCCAGCGCCAATATTTTTCAGTTAATTTTGTTGGCTATCTTTTTTAAAAAAACAAATGAATCGTCATCAGTCTTTCCGCAAGTGAAATTTCCACCGTTTTTGACGCCAACGAGTCTTAACTTTTTTTCAACCTCCCCTTCCTCCATTCCAAAAAAAGTTCCATAAAAGTGAGTATTTGCTCGGTGCCAATCCACTCTTAATATTTCAACGTTTCTTTGGTCATAACCAAAACCCAGAAACACAATGTTTTCCGAATCGGTCAATAAAGCTCTGGTCGCATCCATGCTGGAATCATTTTTATTTTCGTGAACATAGTTTATGCCTTGAGAGTATTCTTTGATCTTGGCGGTATCCAGGTGGAATAAAAAATCAGCGGCTGTTGTTCCGGCTTCCCAAGGCAAAATCCGAATCTTCCCATGTATATGTTTTATTGGGATTGACTTAAAAAATAGCAAAGCATCACTACGTCCAAATTTACTATCTAATGCGTTGAAGAAAAATCGCTCAAGAGAGACATCATAATTAAAGGTTATAAACCTCACTTCGTTATCAATAATTGCTTTTATGCTTGGGGCCGATGCCCCCGATAAATATTCATTGTATAAATAGCGGTACCAATCTCCGCGATTCTTCTCAGCGTTTACATTAGGATTTTTTTCTTCGCAATGTAGTAACAAGTAGGCGATTGCGAATTTGGATTTTTCAGCCATTTTGGGTTGCGCAACCATAAATGCATCAATTGATTGCAACCCACTCCGTTCCAATAAATCGGTAAGTTCTTGATATTCCTCTTGAGCAGAAGGCTTACTAGTTTTCCCCATAGGGCCGGGAAATGCAGTTTCAAGTTTGGACAAAAAATCGGAGTTCCCCTTTAGCTCGATTATTTGTTTCAATAATTCGGTGCCAAGAGGAAAACCATACGGATAACTTGCCCCTGCACCCAGAATAATAGTCGTCTTACTTTTAATCGCCATTCTTCCTCGTTTCTTTGCAGGCCCCTTAAATAAAAAAAGCCCTCGGAATTCCGAGAGCTTTTTTCACATCAATTTGCTTAATGTCCGGCGAACCGGGTTGCACCCTTTGTGAAATGACCCACCATTTCAAATAAAAGACGCTTGGTCGTTTCAGGACGAGTTTTTAATCCTTCGGCCCAATAACCAACAGCAGCAGGGATCGGATTCTTTCCCTGTTCCCACTTCTTCACTGTTTCAGGACTAACCGCCATGAGATTCGCAAACTGAGGTTGGGAAACTTTCAGTATTTGACGAGCTTCTTTAATGTCAGCGCCCGTGGTTTTGATCAGAATCTCTTCTACTTTGACATTGGCTTTCTTGCCTTGGGCGAACTTTACCCCTTCACGCAAGCTGGCGCTGAATTCTTTGAACCCTTTAGTTTTAGTACTCATTTTTTACCCTCGTTCAACTCGTAGGCCTTCTTGATCTCAACTGCGGCGGCCTTTAATGCTTTCTTTTCATCCGGGGTCAAATCCTTCTTGGGCCGATGGTCATAAACGGTTTGGAGGTAAATGTCATGTTGAACACGGAAGAGAAGGTAGATGAATCTAAATCCACCACTCTTACCCATATTCCTGGTCGGCGAACCAGCCCGCCCTTTTACCCAACCACCCGTTTCTTTGATCTCATCCAGCTTTCCGGACTCAATTTCCGTCTTCAAGCTTTCCCGGACTTCAGCATGAAGTTTGGGTTCAAGACGTTTTAGACTCTTTAAGTCTTTTGTGTATTGAGGTAACAAAATCAATCGGTAGTTAATTTCTGCTATCTCAATATGTTCCATGTCCGCCCTAATTCCCTATGTGGTATTTAATACCATACCTCGAATTACTTTTCAAGAGGTCGTCACACGAAAGGCCATATCGCCCCCTAATCCCTTTATGATTTTGGAAATATCGACCCAAAGCTGAAAAGCTTCCAGATCGGCCAATATCTTTTTCGCCTCACGAAGGGGCAATTTGGCTTTCTTGGCAATCGCGGCTAGGCCGCCTTCTTTTTCGATCACATCAAGAAATGCTTGTCGAAATAGTTCAGCTTTCCCAGAATCCAATCCCAACGTTAGATGTTGTGCCGCTAATTTCCGACATTTTTGATTTTTCACACCAATGACCTCCGAAATACAAGGACGACTTTTAATCGCACCCGGAATAGACCAAAACCACTTTTTTGGCTAAAACCTTCCGTTTAAATTTTTCAGCCTTTGCCCCAAAGTCAGAGGACTTCTGGAAATCCAATAGGATCTTATGAAGAAGAGCCTTGCCAACCTTCGGGTCATAACTAAAAGCCAAGACATCCGCCACGCCAGAGGCCATTGTGTCGGTGTAATACAGCCTGCTTTGCATTTGGTCGATTTCCGCTTTGGTCAATGGAGGAAAGCCGCAAACTATCCCTTTTCCCTCAAATTTATCTGGTGTCGAAATAATCTTCTTCACCTCAAGAGCGTCAATCTGAATCTCGTCACCTTTCAAATGGGCGATACCAGCGAGATACCCTTTGTCGTTTATATTGAAAGCCGATTTAAATAAATCGAATTTGGTGGCGTTGTTTAAATGCTTTGCCCAATGCTCTAAAAATTTATTCGTGGTAAAGGGCCCTCTTTGGGAGTCCTCTTGTCCCCAAAAAACGTAGCCAGTTATTTGAGAACCGTTATTCATGAACACTTTGACTTTATGCAAATAAACGGTGGCTGGGTCCGCCCACAAAAGGCCAACCTCGCTTAACAGAACCAAACCCACTAAAATCTTGATTCGTAAGATCCTCAAATAATTCCCCCGTCGTTGAAGTTTAGGCCCAATGATCTATCGGGAAGCTACTATGGCGAATTGGTGCGTGTCCCGCCATTTACCCTTTTGGAACTTATCCTTCCGAAAAGTACCCTCATATTTCATTCCGGCCTTTTCCAGTACTCTTTTGGAAGCAAGGTTCTTCGTGTCACAAGTCGCATAAATTCGATGAAGCGACAACTGTTTGAAACCGAATCGAATTAGACCTTTGACAGTCTCGGTCGCAAAACCTTTATTCCAAAAGGCTGGATGGAGCGCGTACCCCAAGTGCGCTCCACGGTCGACAGGATTCGCGACGATGATGTTACAATCACCGATTAGATTTCCTGTTTTCGTTTGAATGATGACAAGTCGAAATTGAAAACGCGGCTTTTTAAGGTTCTGTGCCCGAGCCCATTTGATATATTTTTTTGTGTCTATTTCGGTATTAGGGCCATGAGGCACATACTTCCAGACTTCAGGCAAACAACCAAACGAATGCAACTCCTTAAAATCGCCATTCTCAATTTCCCTTATGATCAATCTTCGGGTTTTGATTGGAAATTTGATCTTCATAAGACTCATATCCTTATATGCGGCCTAAACTCTATTTATTTTCCTTCCCATTTTCGCCAAGGCAAGCGGGAGAATTCCTTGATGGAATTGGACACTTTAACGGGATTTGATTCGGTCTTAGGGCTGTCCATGTAATAAAAATAGACCGGAAGTCGGTTAAGGATGTTTTGATCGATGACAACGTAATAAATGCCCTCGGAGCCATCACTGGCGATTTCGAACGAATTTTTTGGAAGGTCTTCAAGATCCAAGACATATTCCTTCTTTACGGGGCTAACCCCCGCAAGATACCAACTATCCTCACCTTTCTTTTTATTGTTCCTGGCAACAAAGCGCGGACCACTCATTATGAAATTGGCATCTTCGTAAAATTGCTTAAGCGCTTTTGGGATAGGCCGTCCTAATTTTTGAGAAACCTGCTCCCAATTAGGATTGAGGAGGGCCTGTTTCCATTTCTCCTTCCGCCTCTTTTTCGTCAACGGCTCCCAAACAAATGGGCCAAAGAGCAAAACATAAAATACGATTGATATAAAACCCACCATCGCTAACGCGATCAACCCTTGGATGATGTGGACCAAAAAAATTCCTATTCCATTCGGAAGTTCCAAGTGCGCATACCCATAACAAGCCTCGATAAAAATGCCTACCACAGGCAGAAAACACACCACCAAAGAAAAGATAAGACCACGTTTAAAAGCGATGGGCCCAAAATTAAAATTTTTTCTCGGCGATATTTTCAGGAGGAAAAGCTCGGTTACCCATCCTCCCGTGAAGGCCATGTTGGCAAGGATTCCAAAACCGAGAACGGAGAACCCTATCGACCAATCGCTATCATTTGAGGGATGGTGGCTATCCACCCAAAGAAAGACCAACAGGCTTATCAAGCCCACAAAACCGACCAAAAGGTTATATGGGATACGCCTTAGTTCCCACCAAAGGATGACACTCAACCAAGACCTTGATCCCGGCTGGACCTCGAATAATTTTCCATACCATTTACCGATCAAAATGTCTCCCCAACTATATTGTGTTAATCATTCTAATACTTTCGGGATGAACCTTGTGCAATCGCTTGGGGGGCAATTCTTGGCTGTTTTGTATGACACAAGCAAGCTAACAGGATGTCCGGACCAGAATCCCCTTTTGAAACAGCAGGAGGCCGTCCCGTGTCATATTGGTGTCATTGAGTGTCATTGAAAGCCTGTTTTTGTCCTCAACGGTCTTCACTGACCATCGGAACAAAAAAAGGCCTTTGACCGGTCCGGGTTGCGAAACCCTTATGGTCAAAGGCCTTTGGCATCTGCTGGGGACAACTTAAAATTTGTAATGGCGGGGTTGACGGGGCTCGAACCCGCGACCTCCTGCGTGACAGGCAGGCGCTCTAACCAAGCTGAGCTACAACCCCTTGCAGGAGACGGAGAAAGGAAAGGAAGGAACTTCCTTCGCTTTGTCACGAGCCCTGTAGCGTGTCCTTGAGGACCTGCTACTGGGGCGCCCCATTCAGGGAAGCGAAACAGGGGCGTATCCTACAAACTTAGCCCCTACGAGTCAAGAAAAAGGGCCTTAAGGGACCGCCGGGGAGGCCAATTCCTTCACCGCTTTTTGGAGCTTGAATTTTTTCACCGAAAAGCGGGACATGGCGTTCTTGGTGATGCTCTTGGCCGAGATCTTCACCAGGTATTCGCCCTCGGGCTTGCCGACCGCGTCCCAGAGGGTCGCGGCATAGGCCCCGCCTTCCTTGCGTTCTTCCACCTTGCCCACCAAGGTCCCCGTGGCGTCGAAGATCTCCAGGGTCACGTTGCAGTCTTCCTTGAGGAAGTAATAGAAGCGGACCGGGCCCGGCTTGGGGGGCGTAGGAAATATCCCCATATCCTCGGTAAAGACCGCTCCCTCGATCCCCGCCTCCGCGCTCACGGGGATGTCCTTGAGGCGGAGGACCGAAGCCTGGTCGCTGTAGAGACGGATCTCATAACGTCCTTCCGGAAGTTCGGACAAATGGAATTGTCCTTTGGGATCGGTCACGCTGGAGGCCGCGGTCCTCTCGCCCCGGATCATCTCGACCTTGGCGCCAGGAATGGGGGTGATCCCGTCCTTGCGCAGGAAGGTCCCCCCGATCCTGCCCAGGCGCTGGATGCGGATGCGGCGACGGGAAATGAGCTGGCCCGGCTTGCCCTTCTTCCCCACCGCCGCCACGTGGAGGAACCAGGTCCCTTCGGAGAGGTCCTTCGCCTGGATGGACCGGTCGGTCGTGAAGGGGTCTTCCTCGGTCAAGGTCTCCTTCTCCTTGGGGCTCAACTTATAGACATAGCCCACGGGCTTGAAACTGCCGTCGTGACGGTCCTCCAGGGTGAAGAGCGGGTCGTGATGGTTGACCGCCTCGTCCTCGCTCGGATGGGTGGAACTGTGGATGACCGGCGGGGGCATCTCGCCCGAGGCCACCCGGACCTGGAAATGGGCCGGTTCGGAGAAGTTGCCCGCCCGGTCCTTCGCCACCGCGTGGACGAACCAAGTGCCCGCCTCCGGCACCTTGAGGGCGATCCGGTTCTCGGTGGTCCGTTGGGCCTCGCTGGGCTGGGGGACCGTGTTTTCCTGCTGGTCCAGGACGTAATAGAAGCTGTCCATGCCGGAGAGCTTCGGGGCCGAGGAAAGATGCAGGTCCAGCTTCCCGGACGAATACCAACATTGGGGATCGGGGTGGCTGGTGGAGGTCACCTGGGGCGCCGAAGGCTGGGTGGTGTCGATACGCAGGCGGTAATGGGCGGCCTCCGAACTGACGTTCCCCGCCCGGTCCTTCGCCGTCAGGTGGAAATACCAGATGCCGCTCTCCAGGCTGGAGAGTTCCAGCCGGCGGCCGTCCAGGAAATGGTCGGGGGTCTCGTCCGGGCGCGCGTTGGGGCTTTGGTCGAGCTTGTAATAGTAGCCGGCGATGCCCGTGGCGTCGGCGGGTGCGTCCCAGACCAGCACCACCGAGTTCTGGGAGCTCCAATCGTCGCTGGAGTGGGTGGGCGAAGTGACGGTCGGAAGTCCGACCCCATGGTCGGAGAGCGAGACCGCCTCCGCGTTCCCCTCATGCTGTTCGTTGCCCATGCGGTCCACGGCCTGCACGCAGTAGTGGTAGGCGATGTTCTCCTTGAGGGAAGCCCCCGGGTCCAGGAACTCGGTGGTCTTGACCTGGCCGTCCACGCTGATCTTGGTCTTGGGCTCCCCCTCGACCCAGCGATAGACCCGGTAATGGTCCGTGCCCGAGATGCGGTCGGCGACCGGGGCCCATTTCAATTCGATGTCCCCGCCCGCCTTCGGCGTGGCCTTGAGCTGGAGGATGGGATCCGGAGCGGAAATGTCGATCTGCGTGGAGGCCATGGCTTTTTCGGGATAGGGTTCCACGTTGCCCGCGTTGTCCCGGGCCCGCACCCGGAAACCGTATTTCTGCGCGTCCTTGCCCGGAAAGACCCCGTTGGTCTCGGTGACATGGGTGAGCCAGTCGGCCCAGCCCCCCCCGTTGGTGCTCACCTGCACATCATAAGAAGCCACCCCGCTATGGGCGTCCACCGCGCTCCATTCCACATAGACCTGGGTCTTGTCCAGAAGGGCGGGCATGGGCTTCATCTGGGACTTAGGCGCCTGGGTATCGATCAGGATGGGATAATGGGCGGCTTCCTTCCCCACGTTCCCCACCAGGTCCTTGACCACCACGTGGAAGAACCATTTGCCGTCCTTGAGGGAAGGGCCGGTGAGGGATGTCTCGGTGACCCATTTGCCGTTCCCGGGCCCCGGAATGGAATGGGGCTGGGCGTCAAGGCCCAGGTAATACCCCTCGACCCCGGAAAGCTCCCGGGGCGGGTCCCATTGGAACAGGGGCACCTGGGTCTTGACCCATTGGTGGGGCGGATGGGTGGAGCTCTTCAGGGTGGCCACCCCCGCCGAGCTGTCGATGCGTATGGAATAGCGCGCGCAATCGCCGATATTGCCGGCCTTGTCCTTGGCGGCGAGGTGGAGGAACCAGATGCCATCCTCGGGGATGGTGACCACCGTCCCCCGTCCCGTGGTCCAGGTCATGGCCTGGATATCCCGGGCCCACTGCTCCTCCCGGTCCAGGTGATAGTAATAGCCCTCGATGCCCGACAGGTCGGCGGGATCCTTCCAGGTCAATTCAACGCGCTGGACGGCATACCACTTCTGTGGGTCCGGATGGGTGGAGGATTGGAGGACCGCCTGCCCCACCTGGGTATCGAGACGGACGCGGTAGGTGGCCACTTCCTTGGAAAGATTGCCCGCCTTGTCCTGGCAGATGACCGCCAGGGTATGGACCCCGTCCCGGGGGATGTCGAGGTTGATCTCGTTCTTGTCCGTAAAGGTGCCGTTCTTGGCGTCGGGAACGGCCTGGGCGTCCTCCGAAAAGAGGTAATAAAAGCCCGTCACCCCCGACAGGTCGTCCGGCGGGGTCAACTTGAACTGGGCCTTCGGGACCGTGCTCCAGGCTTCCGGGTCCGGATGGGTGGGGGAGGTGATCACGGCCCGGCCCACATGGGAATCCACCCGCAAGGGGTAATGGACGGCCTTCCAATCCACGTTCCCGGCCTTGTCCTTGGTGGTGATGTGGAAATACCAGAGGCCGTCGTCGGTCAGCTCGAAGGAGACGCTTCGCTGGCTGGTGAAAAGCGAGTTCTTGTCGTTGGGGACCGTATCGGCGCGCTTGTCGATGTTGTAATAGTAGCCCTCGATGCCCGAATGCTCGAAAGGGTCCTCCCAGTTCAGGACCACCCGGCGGTTCTGGTACCAGCGGCCGTCCTCCGAATGGGTCGAGGAGAAGACCTTCGGGGGCGCCACCAGGGTGTCGATGCTCAGCTTCAGGTGGGCGGCGTTGGGCGACAGGTTCCCGGCCCGGTCCTTGGTGCGCACGTGGAGGAACCATTGGCCGTCGGCCACCTCCTCGATGACGATACGGGCCTGGGAGGTCCATTGGGACCCTTCCGTATCCGGCAGGGTCCCCGGCTCGTGGTCCAAGACGTAGTGGTAGCCTTCGATCCCCGACAGGTCGTGGGGCGGGTGGATCTCCACCTCGACCCGCTTGTTCGAGTACCACTGGTCGGGCTGGGGGTGGGTCGTGGAGGAGAGCGTCGGCGCCAGGGCCTTCGTATCGATGCGCAGGGGGAAATGGGCGGCCTGGCTCCCCAGGTTCCCCGCCTCGTCCTGGGCGGTCACATGGACGTACCAGAGGCCGTCCTCCAGGGGTCCGAGGGAACTGCGGGTCCCGTCGAGGAAATCCCCATTGCCGGGGCCCGGCACGGTGGTGGGGTCGTGGTCGGCCTTGAGGAAGAAGCCCTTCACCCCGGAAAGATCCTTGGGGGTCTCCCAAGCGACCACCGGCGTCGGGTTGGCCACCCAGCGTTCCGGGTCCGGATGGGTGGGGCTTTTAAGCTCGACCGGCGGGGCCGCCTCGGTGTCCACCTGCAACCGGTAATGGGACGCCAGGCGCCCGATGTTGCCCGCTTCGTCCACCCCCACCACATGGAAGTACCAACTGCCCTGGGGCGTACCGGACAGGGCCACGCGCCGGTCCTGGGTATAGGAGGCTTCCGGCGGCGCCGGCACGGTCTCCGGATAATGGTTGAGCAGGTAGTAATAACCGGAAAGGGCGGCCGGAGGGTTCAGGAGGATCTCCACGTCGCTCGATCTCTCCCACCGTCCCGGGATCGGGTGGCTGGGCGATGACAGGGCCGGGGGCGGGACCGGGACCGTCTTGAAGGAAGAGGATTCGGTCACGCTCAACGATGAGGAACGGAAGGCGCTGGCGGCCTGGAACTCATATTCGCATTCGGCCTTCAGGTCGGTCAGGTGCACCCGATGCTGGAGGACCAGGTTGCGGTCCAACACCGCCTTGCGGGGTTCGGAACCCTTCTCCCCGTAATGCAGTTCGGTGGTGGCGGAGATGTCGGTGGTCCAGGTGATGAGGGCGGTGGAGGACGTGACCCGCTCTACGGTCAGTTCGGTGATCTCGGGGGGCCGGGCCATGTCGAAGGTGGATCGCAGCAGCGATCCTTCGTTCTCGGTGGCGGCGTAAAGATAGTCGCCGAAAACGGCGAAAGCCCGCACCCCTTCCTCATCCCCGGCGAAGGCGGTCCCCCATTCGTTCCCATCCTGGGTCTTGAGGATGCGGCCCGAATTGCCGGTGCCCACGTAAAGGGTGTTCTCGAAGGCCTTCATGCAGTAGAGGTTCTGTTCCCGGACGGACTCATAAACGCAGAGCCAGTCGGCGCCGTTGACGGTGCGGAAGACCTTCACGCCCTTGGGGCTGGAAGTGCCCGCGTAGAAGGCGCCCTGGAACTCATGGAAACATTGGATGAAGTTCTGTCCGGTGGCCGCCGTTTCCTCCCAGTTCAGCCCGTCCCGGGTGGAGAAAAGGAACCCCGAAGGATAGGTCCCGGCGTAAAGACGGTCCCGATAGACCCCCAAGGAAGTGACCGCCACCTCGCTCAGGGCCCCCACGGTGTTCCACTGGGTCCCGTCGAAAGCATAGACCTTGCCGTGGGAGCTGGTCCCGGCATAGAGCCGTCCCTTGAAGACACAAAGGGAATGGATACGGTCCTCGTCGGTGGAGAAGGCTTCCTGCCAGGTCTCGCCATCGGTGGTGCGGTAGATCCCGCCCCCCAAGTTGGTGCCCGCGTAAAGGACCGGTTCCTTGCCGGGGGGCGCATAGACGCAAAGGCAGTAGACCTGGGTGACATAGTCCCCCCCCTCCTCCGGATCCTTGCCCGTCGGGGTATAGAACTTGGTGTCCAAGTTGGTGATGGGGATGGATTTCCAGGAACCCGCCGCGCCCGAAGAGGACCTCAGGACCGAATCGCGTCCGGTCGCGGCGTAAAGATAGCCCCGGAACTCGGCCAGGTCGTAGAGGGTGGCCACCCCGGGGAATTTTTCCAGGCTTTCAAAGAGGGCCGGGGAAGCGGTCCGGAGGTAGAGGTCGATGACGTTCTTTAATTTTTCCAGGGCTTCCTTGGGGGTGGCGCCTTGGGCTTGGCAACCCGGAAGCAGGGGGCAACGGGCCATGACTTGGCCATGGGCCCGGGTCTCGATCTCGACCGGCAGGTCGTAAGGGAAGTTCTTTTTTTGGATCTTGTCGTCTTTTTTCAGCAAGGCCCACCTGGCTTCATAAGGTGTCGGAAAGGTGTCGGGGCCGGGTTCGACCGGCCAAGGAGGTTATTTTAGCCAAGGGAAAGGGGGGTTGACAGCGCCTTTATCAACCTCCAGGCCCGGGAAAAGCCCGGCAAATGGCCCATCGGGTCGGACCCGCCGGCCCCGGGGACAGGTGTTTCGCCCGGTCAGGAAGGACCGGGCAAGGTCCCGGCGCTGCAAACCGGGCCTTTTGGGAAATGAGGACCTTCAAAAACCTTCTTCCCTTGAGGTCCCTTTCTTCGGTCCTCAAGGGATATCGGCATAAGAGCCGGCTTGCGGGTCAGGGGCGCCGGCCCCGGTCGTCACCGACCTTCTGGACGAATTCCTCGACATGGACCCGCATGAAGACCTTTTCCGATTCCGAAAGGTCCCTTTTGAACGAGGCCTGGAATGTCTCCGTGGCGGATTCCACGATCGCGTTGCGGGTCAAGTCGGCCCATTTGGCCATCTGGGACATCCGGACCCGGGGGGCCACGGAGAGCCAATCGGCCACCTTTTTCTGGCGGACCAAATGGTCTTTTCTCAGGTATCCCTTGAGGAAAAGCTTTATCAATCCGAAGGGGTTCGACCGGACCACCGGGCCCCGCGCCATACGCGGCGCCCGCTTGGCGGCCACTATGATCCCTCCCTCAACCTTTTTGTGGTTCTTTTCCATTCAAGTTCCTCCTTTCATCGGGCAAAGTCACCTTCCCATGGGCCAACGAACGGGATCTGCCGGGGAAGAAAAAATCGAAGGACGGCCCAGAGCGCATCAAGGTCCGTCCGAAGGACGCCCAAGTGGAAAGGCCCTCCTGGACCCGGGCGGTCCAATGTTCGATCCAAGCCCCCCAGGAGCGTGGCACCAGGACGGTCCAAAATTGGGTCCGGCCGGCGAAAAGGGGCCGGTCCCAATGCCATTGTTCCAATTTCGCGGCCAGGGGGCCGGAATTGGCGGCCAGGAGGATGAGGGAATAAAGCAGGATGCCGAGGATCCATTCATCACGTTTCATAGAACGCTCCTTTCACGAGGATTCCGCGCGAACGCGGTTCCGGCCCGGGTCCAATGGACGCAGGGCCGCCTAGCGGAAAGGAACGATCAGATTCGGAGGATCAGCGGGCTGTTCGAGCGGATGGGGGGATGCGAGAGAGCGGAGGGAACGGCGGCACGGCAAAAAGCGGAAAAGACCATCGTCGTCCCGAAGACCGGCGCGACGGCCATCGACTCGGGCCTTTCCCGGTCCAAATGCCGGAAGGAGGCCTTGACGGTCTTGGACCGAACGACGGCCTTGGCGGGGCTTTTAAGGGCATGGGAAGAATGGAGCAAACCCTTCGTCTGGGCGGAAACGATGACCGGCCGGAAGATCAGGCCCAACAGGATGGCCACGATCAGGTGTTTCAGGAAGAAGAACGGCTTTTTCTTCAAGGGAACGCTCCTGATCCGGGATCCACGGCCTTGTCCTTTGGACGAAAGACCGATGGATTAGTTATGGCCCTTCGGACCGGGAAAAATCAAGATTTTTCTACTCTTCGACCTTCTTCTTCCATTCCCCCAAGATATTGAGGGCGTCCCGGGGGGTGAGACCATCCACATCGAGGCCCTTCAGTTCCTCCAGGATGGGATGCTTGGCGCCGGTCCCGAAAAAGGACAACTGGGGCGCCGTTGGATCGGGTGTCCCCGCGTCGGGTCTCTCTTCGGCCTCGACAGTTTCCTTGGAAGGGCCCTTGGAGGGGTTCGAAAGGAAGGTACCGGTTTCAAGACCGGCCAGGATCTTCTTGGCGCGGTTGACCACTTCCTTGGGCACCCCGGCCAAGCGGGCCACTTGGATGCCATAACTCTTGTCGGTGCCGCCCTCCACGATCTTGCGCAGGAACAGGATCTGCTCGTTCCATTCTCGCACCGCGATATTGAAGTTCTTCACGTTGGGGAATGTGCCGGAGAGCCTCGTCAGTTCGTGGTAGTGGGTGGCGAAGAGGGTCCGGGCCTTGAGTTTCGTCGCGATATACTCCACCACCGCCCAGGCGATGGAGACCCCGTCGTAGGTGCTGGTGCCCCGGCCCACCTCATCGAGGATGAGGAGGCTTCGGTGGGTGGCGTGATTGAGGATATTGGCGGTCTCCACCATCTCCACCATGAAGGTGCTCTGGCCCTGGGTGAGGGCATCGGAGGCCCCCACCCGGGAAAAGATACGGTCCACGATGCCCGCCTTCATCTTCTGGGCGGGGACATAGAACCCGACCTGGGCCATGAGGGAAAGCAGGGCCACCTGGCGGATATAGGTGCTCTTCCCCGCCATATTGGGCCCGGTCAGGACCACGATCTCCACCCCCTCCACCCCCAAGTGGGTGTCGTTGGGCACGAATTGGTCGCTGGAGAGGATGCGATCCAGCACCGGATGACGCCCTTCCACGATGGAAAGCTCGGGACCATCGTCCACCTCGGGCCGCACGTAACGTCCCCGGTCGGCCACCGCCGCCATGCAGGCATAGACATCCAGTTCGGCCAGGGCCCGGGCGACGCGTTGGAGGCGGGAGAGTTCCTGGGCCACCTGGGCGCGGACCTTCTCGAAGATCTCATACTCGAGCTTGTCGGCCTTCTCCTGGGCCCCCAGGACCTTCCCTTCCATGCCCTTGAGCTCGTCGGTGATGAAGCGCTCGGCGTTCACCAGGGTCTGTTTGCGGTGGTAATCCTTGGGGACCTTGTCCAGGTTGGCCTTGGAGACCTCGATGTAATAGCCGAAGACCGAGGTATAACGCACCTTGAGGGAGGAGATGCCGGTGCGTTGCTTCTCCTTCTCCTCCAATTGGGCGATCCAGCCCTTGCCTTCCACCGAGGCGCCCTTGAGCTCGTCGAGTTCAGGGCTATAACCGGCCTTGATGAGCCCCCCTTCCCGCAGCGCCAGGGGCGGTTCGTCATGGATGGCTTTTTCCAGGAGTTGCTGGATCTCGGTCAGGTTGTCCCACCCTTCCACCCGGTCCCGGATGGCCTGGGATTTGAACCCGTTGAGCACCTGGTGCACCTTGGGCAAAAGGGAAAGGGTGGTCCTAAGGGCCACCAGGTCCCGGGCGTTGGCGGTGCCGCAGCCGATGCGCCCCGCGAGGCGTTCCAGGTCGGAGACCTGCCGGAAGAACTCCCGCAGGGTTTCCCGGTCCTCCTGGCGGGCCAAAAGCTCTTCCACCGCATCCTGGCGGCGCTTGATGGCCGAGACCGAGGTCAGGGGCGTGATGAGCCATTGGCGGAGCAACCGCCCGCCCATGGAAGTGACCGTCTCGTCCAGGACCGAGAGCAGGGTCCCCTCCTTGCCGTCGTCCCGCATGGGCTTCACGATCTCGAGGTTGCGTTGGGTGGTGGCGTCCAGCACCATCCCCTCTCCGACCTGGAAGGTGGAAAGGCTCACCAGGTGCGAAAGAACGCTGTGGGTGGTCTCTTTCAGGTATTGGAGGATGGCCCCCGCCGCCCGTACCGCCTGGGGTTGCCCCGACAGACCGAAGCCCTCGAGCGACTTCACCTGGAAATGCTCCTCCAGGGCTTCCCGGCCTTCGTCGGTGGAGAACTTCCAGTCCTCGATATGGGAACGGGTCGCGCCGTTGACGGCCTTGAGCAGGCCCGCCCATTCCTCGGTCTCCGGTTGGGTTTGGGGGATCAGGATCTCCGATGGGTTGAACTTGGAAAGTTCGTCGGCGGCCACGGAAAAACGGGTGGGGCCGGTCAATTCACAGGCCTTGAACTCCCCGGTGGTGACGTCCACCACGCCCAGCCCCAATCCCTGGGCCGAAGGGGCCACGGAAACCAGGTAGTTGTTGGCCTTTTCCTCCAGCATGGACGGGGCCAGGATGGTGCCCGGGGTGATGACCCGGGCGATCTCCCGCTTGACCAGGCCCTTGGCCAGCGCCGGATCCTCGGCCTGTTCGCAGATGGCGATGGAATAGCCCGCCTTGACCAGCTTAGCGATGTAGTTGTCGGCGGCGTGGAAGGGGATGCCCGCCATGGGGATCTTGCGGTCGTTCCCCCCGGAACGGGCGGTCAAGGTGAGGTGAAGGACCCGGGCCGCGGTCTTGGCGTCCTCGAAGAACATCTCGTAGAAATCGCCCAAGCGGAAGAAAAGGACCTGGTCCTTATAGACCCGCTTCATCTCCAGGTACTGCCGCATCATTGGCGTTAGATCGTCCATTGGACCCCAGTTCCAAGTTTTCAGGTTTCAGTTATCAGCTGATACCTGACAACTGACGGCTGACAGCTAATCTTCGATCACGATGGCTTTTTCTTTGGTCTTCTGGGCCAGGATCTTGGCGACCTTCTCGGCGGAGGCCCGGTCGGCGTAATTCCCGACCCGCACCTTGTAATAGGGATAGGGGACCCCTTCCTGCTTGGCCGTGACGACATAGGAACTGTAACCCGCCTTGTGGATGGCCTGGCGGGCCTTGTCCGCGTTGACTTTCTTCGAATAGACCCCCACTTGTACATGGAAGGGTTTGGGCGCAAGCGAGGATGGCAGTTTGGAAAGGACCGGCTCGGGCGTGACCCCCGGATGGGGGACGGGCGCAGCTTGGACCGTGACGACCGTTGGGGTGGGGGTAGGCTCCTCCGCCTCGGGAGCGTGGGCAATGTCCGCATGGAGGCTTTCCAGGGCCCGCAAGTGGTCCCGTGCCTCGGCGACCTCGAAGGACCTGGGATATTGCTGGATCAGGGTCTGGAAAGCCGCGTGGGCTTCCCGCCATTTTTGCTGGGCCTCGTAGGTCTGGCCCAAGCGGAAATAGACGAGGTTCAGTTCATCATAAAGGTGGTAGCGGTCCAGGATCCTCAGGTACTGGTCGCGGGCGTCATCGTATTTCTTCATCTTGAAATAGGCGTTTCCCATTCCCAGGAACGCCTTGGGCGCCCAGGCACTGTCCTTGGAAAGGTCCAGGACCTTCTTATATTCATCGACCGCTTGGTCGTTCTTGTCCATGGCCGCCAGGGAGGCTGCGTACCAATAATGGACCTCCGGCAGGGCCAGGCTCTTCGGGTAGGTCTCCAGGAACTCGTGGTAGCTCTTGGCCGCTTCCTCGTATTTATCCGCCAGGTAATAACGGGCCCCCAGGTCCTTCTGGGCCTCCTCTCCCTCGGGCTTATCGGCGTATTCCGCCGCCAGGCTTTTGAATTGGGCGATGGAGACGTTGAAATCTTCCTGCAGGTTCGCCAAAAGCAGACGGGCCCTGGGGATGTACTCGTCCATCGGGTGTTTGGCCACCAACTGGTTCAGCGTGTCCTTGGCTTCCTGGTAGTCCTTTTGGTCGAAGAGCTTTTGGGCCTTCTCGAAAAGGGAGTGGGTGTCTTCCGTCGGTTTGGGGGTGGGCTCTGCGGCAAAAGACCCCAAGGCGAAGAACATTAAAAACAGGGATAAATAAGGATGGGCGCCGATGATCCGGACCCTTTTTTCTTCGATCTTTTTATCCGCGTTCATCATTTTCATCCCTGTTCTACGACGACCCCGTAGAGGTTCGCCACTTTATGACCTTCGATTTTGACTTTCACCACATCTCCCGCGCCATACCCCCGCCCCGGGAAGACCACGGTCCGGTTCTGGCGGCTCTTACCATAGAAGGCGTCCGGGGTCTTGTCCGCAGGACCCTCCACCATCACTTCCTCCACCTTCCCCATCCTCTTTTCGCAGGACTCGGCGGCATGTTTCCAGGCCACGTTGTTGAGACGGGCCAAACGCTCGTCCTGGACCTCCTCCTCGACTTGGTTCAACATCCGGGCGGCGGGGGTGCCCAGGCGCGGGGAATATTTGAAGCTATAGACCGCGTCATAACGGACCTCCTCCAGCAGGTCCAAGGTCGCCTGGAAGTCCGCCTCGGTCTCTCCCGGGAACCCCACGATTAGGTCGGTGGTGACGTAAAGGTCCTTCACCTGCCGTCTCAGGGCCCGGACCCTTTCGAGGTAATGGGCCACGCTGTATTTCCGGTTCATGCGCTTGAGGACCGTATCCGAACCGCTTTGGACCGGCAGGTGGATGGAGCCGCAGACCGCCGGGGTCGAGGCCATGACCTCGACCAGTTCGTCGGACAGGTCCAGGGGGTGGGAGGTCATGAACCGCACCCGTTGGATACCCCGGACCGAGGCGACCTCCCTTAAAAGTCGGGCGAAGGTGAGGGTGCGGCCCGGGGAGGAGAGCCCCAGCCCTGTTCCCCCATCCGTCGTTATAGGAGAACTGGGCTTGCCTCGTTGTCCATTATTTATTTTTTCAATTGAAAAACCAGGCCGCCCATAGGAGTTCACGTTCTGTCCCAGGAGCATCACTTCCTTCACCCCGGCCCCGGCGATGCGGGCGACCTCCTCCAGGATACTTTCGGCGGGCCGTGAGACCTCGCGGCCGCGCGTGAAGGGCACCACGCAAAAGGTGCAGAACTTGTCGCATCCCTTCATGATCTCGATGAAAGCCCGGTGGGGCTGGGCCAAACGGGCCGGGTCGTTCTCGGGAAAATAGATGGGGTCGAAATCGGCCAGGACCTGGCTTTGGCCGGTGCGGGAGGCCTCCTCCAACACTTGGGGGATCCTGGGATATTGGTCCGGCCCCACGACCAGGTCCAAATGGGGCGCCCTTTCGAGCAACTGATCCTTGTAGCTGGTGGCCATGCAGCCCATGACACCGATCACCCGGCCATCCCGCTCCCTTTTCCATTCGGCCAGTTGGCCGAGCCGCGAGAAGACCTTGTGTTCCGCGTGGTCCCGGATCGAACAGGTGTTGAAAAGGATGACGTCCGCTTCCTCCGGTTCCTGGGTCATGGAAAAACGGCCCTTGAGCAGGAGCCCCGTTACATGGTCCGATTCCAGGACGTTGGATTGGCATCCGAAGGTCTCCAGAAAGACCTTCTTTTCGGTTTTGGGCTCGGACCAAGGAGTCATGGGACCCTTCAGGTTGAAAATGGGAAAGTGTCGAAGGAAAGGCCCTGATTTTACAGGATGGGTCCGGCGGCTTAAAGGGTTAGACGGTCGGAGAAGTCACTGGAACAAGGTTCCAGTGACAAAAACCCACCCTGCGACCGTCTCGACCCAGAGATTTCCAGAGGAAATCGTAGGGCTACCTTTTTATCCTTTGTGGGCCAGGAACCAAGCCGCCGTAAAGAGGGCGAACAGGATGACCAAGACCCTCAACATCCAACGGGTCCGGTTCACCGACGGGCCTTTCGCCGCCCCGGAACGCTTGGCCGAGCGGGTCACCCGGAAGGAATTCTCCTCCAAGCGCACCACGCTCCCCTCCTCGTCGTAGACCAGGGGCAGGTTGGCGCCGCAGCGGCCACAGATCCTGTTATCGGGGATGTTCGTCGCCCCGCAACGCAGGCATTTCACGTCGCCCGCGAGGCCGAAGTGGGACGGCTGAGGCTTTCCCAAGGGTTATTTCATCCCGGCCAGGCGGGTGAGCACCAACCCCACCTTCTTGGCTTCCTCGATCATCTTCTTGTTGGTATAGACCGTCTGGAGCTTCTTGTAGGTGTCGATGAGTTCCTGCTTCTTGTTGAGCTTGAGGTAGATCTCGCCCTTTTTCTTGAGGACCTCGGTGTTCTCGGGGTCGAGCGCCAGGATCGAATCGAAATAGCTCATGGCGGCCTCGACCCGGTTCTCGGCCAATGCGCCCAGGGCCAGGCCTTGGTAGACCTGCAGGGCTTCCGGCCTTTTCCCCGTTTGGAGGAGCGCCCGGGCCAGGCGCGGTTTTAACTTCGGATCGTCGGGCCGCTTGGCGAGGAGGGCTTGGACATGGTTCAAAGCCCCCGCCCAGTCCTTGGCCTCTTCGCTCATGGCCAGGAGCTGTTCGACCAGGGCATCGTCGCCGGGATTATCCTTCAGCAGGCTCTCCAACTGTTGTTTGGCCTCGGTGTTCTTCTTCTGTCCAAGGAACGCCTTGGCCAGGATGAGTTTCAGGTCCGAACGCCCCGGTTGGGACGCCAGGACCTCCTGGGCGGCCCTTTGGGCCTCTTCGTAAAGCCCCGCCTCCAGGGCCAACTGGGCCAGACGGGAATGGTGGTGGAGGGATGTCTCCTCCTGTCCCGTCCTCTTGGCCAAGGTCCCCAGGAGACGATGGGTGTCCAGCCCGTCGGGATCGATCAGGGACAACTTCCCGGCATAGGCTTGGGCGGGTTCCAGCCGTCCTTCGCCCAGGTGGGCCTCGGCGATGGCCCGCAATTGGGCCGCCGCTTCCGAGACCATGGCGTTCTCCAGCAGCAGGTTGGAGAGTTTTTCCCGGTAGGAGAAATTGATGGGCTCCGCGGCGATGAGCTGGTGGAAGAAGGCGATGGCCTCCTCCAAACGTCCCTCGGCGGCCAGCCGGTCCGCCTCCAGGGTCTTGGTGATGGAGAGGAAATACTGCTTCTGCTTGATGTCCATCCGGTCGGTGGAGAGCTTCCCGATCTTCTTGTCGATATTGGCGATCTTGTTGGTCTGGCCCTGCCGCTCGTAGATCTCCTTGGACCTCAAGTAGCTCTGGAGGGCGTCCACATCGTCCTTCTTCTTGGCGTAGGCGTCGCCCATCATGTTGTGCACATGGGCGTCCTCCGGATCCATGGCGAGCAGCTTCTTGTATTCCTCGATGGCCTTGTACCATTCCCCTCCCTGGACGTAGAGGAAGGCCATCTTGACGATCATCGCTTTGTCTTCGGACATGGCTTCCCCTCGGCTTTTCCTTTGGACGTTCCCGCCCCTTCCATCCTATCGCGGGAACCCTTCCGGCGGGGTCCCGGCCCGTGGAGCATCGGTTTTTCCGGCTATTTGGACGGGAAAATGGCCGGGCTCAGCTCTTGAGCCCGATCACGCTGTAGGCCACGACCTTCTCGGCCTTTCCCTTGACCTTGATGGGGTCCAACATGACGGCATCGACCTTGTGCTTGACCTTCTCATAAGTGGCGGAAGAGATGAGGATCTGGCCCTTCTCGGCGACCGATTCGAGCCGCTGGGTCAGGTTCACATTGTCGCCGATGGCCGTATATTCCATCCGCTCGTTGGACCCGATGTTCCCCACGACGACCTCGCCCGTATTGATGCCGATGCCGATGTTCACTTCCCGCTTTCCCTCCGAGCGCCATTTGGCCTGGAGCTCCTTCATCTTCTCGCTCATCTCGAGGGCCGCCAGGACCGCCCGCTCGGCATGGTCGGGAAAATCGATGGGGGCGCCGTAGACCGCCATGATGGCGTCGCCCATGAACTTGTCCAGGGTCCCCTCGTACTTGAAGATGATGGCGGTCATGGCGGTGAAGTATTCGTTGAGGATATGGACCACCTGCTCGGCGGTGAGCACTTCCGACATGGGAGTGAACCCCCGGATATCGGAGAAGAACACCGTCACCGTTTTTTTCTCGCCACCCAGCTTCAGGCCATCCTGGTGCTGGAGGATGCGGTCCACCACGCTCTTGGTCACGTACTTGGAGAAGGCCCCCTTGATGACCTCCTTTTCCCGCAGGGATTTGGCCATGTCGTTGAAGGCGTCGGTCAGGTCGCCCAATTCGTCGGCGCGCTTGATGTTGATCTTCTGGTCGAAATCGCCGGATGCGATGGCCGAAACGCCGTTGACCAGGAGACGGATGGGCTTGACCAGGATGGTCACGAAGATGGTCATGAAGAGGATGCCGATGAGGAGGATCATGACGGTGGTGAGGATGATGGCCATGGCCACATAGCGCACGGCCTTGGTGATGGTGTTCTGGTTCATGCCGATGTGGGCCTCGCCCACCTTCAGGTTGACCCTTTGTCCCGCCGCATCCACGGTGAAGGTCAGGACCGGGGCCCCGATGTCGTAGATCTCCCTCCCATCCCGGGTCTTGCAGGCCTGGGTGAAGGTGGAGTTCTCCTTGAGGCCATCCAGGGGCTTGAGGCCGGGGGGCAGGATCTCCGAGGCCGGTTGGTTGACCTTGGAGATGTCGTTGTGCGCGATGACCTTCCCATCCTTGTTGATGATGACCGCGTATTCCATGTCCCCGTTGGTCTTGAGGACGTTCTCATCCGGCCAGATGGCCTTGCGGGCCATCTCGTTGAGGGTGTTGGTATAGCCCATCAATTGTTCCTGAAAGGGGGAAAGACCGGTGGGGATCTCCCGTTTGGAGGCGGTGGATTCGACCTTCATGGCGTCGGTGACCAACTGCATGAGGTCCACGTCGATATCCTCCAGCCCCGCCATGCCCCCGGTATTGGTGGTGGCCCGGGCCAGGATGTTCAACATGGGATTGAGGCTGTTCAGGGCCAGGCTACGAGCCTGGGCTTCCCCACGGTCGATGACCTGCTGGATGAGGGTCTGTCGCATCTGGTCCAGCACCAGCCAGGTGACCACCCCCATGACCGTGCAAATAAGGACCGTCAGGACCAGGATGAACTTGACCCGGAGGGAGAAAAGGTGGTGCTTTCGCGCTGGTTTCTTGGGAGAGGCGGGGCTGGGGGCTTCTGGGCTCAAAAAAGGCTCCATGAAGTTGGGTCGGGGCGCGGATAACGACCTAACTATAAACAACCCGCTAGGGGGTGTCAAACGGGGGAAAGATAGGATGCGGGCGTCGTGAGAACGTCAGCCTTCGGGCGTGGTCCCGGACGGGGTTCCTTCGGGCGGCGTCCCTTCGGACGCCGACGGCCCCTCGGGATCGCCCTCCAGGACGGGGGCCTCCACGGGGGAGAGTCCCATCTTGGTCTCGCGGCGCCGCAGTTCCCCCTCCATCTCCTTGAGGAACTCGGGCGAGGGGCGGTCCCCGGCCAACTCCTGGATCTCGGAGACCTTGGGAAGGTCGACCAGGTCCTTCAGGCCGAAATGGACCAGGAACTCCTGGGTGGTGCCGTAGAGCAGGGGACGGCCCGGCGTCTCGGCGCGGCCCAGGATGCGGACCATCCTCTTCTCCAGCAGGGATTGGATGAGGTTGCTCACCTCCACTCCCCGGATGGCCTCGATCTCCGCCCGCGTCACGGGCTGTTTATAGGCGATGATGGCCAGCGCCTCCATGGACGGTTTGGAAAGGCGGGTCTTGGTGATGACCTTGTAGAGCTCCTTGGCCCACTTGTGGTACTCGGGCCGGGTCACCAGTTGAAAACCCTCGGCGATCTGGATGACCTGGAAGCTGCGGTCCAGGGCGTTGATCTCCTCCTGAAGGCCCGTCATGGCCGACTGGGCCTCCTCGACCGTCACATCCTTCACGAAGGAGGCGATCTTCTTGGCGGTCAGCGGCGTCTCGCTGACGAAGAGGAGGCTTTCCAGCACCTTTTTGAGCTTGTCTTGTTCCATGGGCTACGATTTTCTCCGTTCCGGTCCATAATTCAACGGCTTTTCACCAGGGAGCGCCGAGGACCCGGTCCAAAGACCTCGTCCGTTATCCCTGTTCACTCCGTGGTCCCATGGGCGTCCGAAGCGGCGGGGACCTCGTCCACGTTGAGGAAAACCTCGATCTCCCCGAAGACCTTGTTCTGGAAGACCCGTACCAGCTTCAACCGCACCAGTTCCAGCAGGGCTAAAAGGGCCACGATCTTCTCGATCTTGGTCCGGCAGGCCGTCATCAGGGGTCGGAACAGGAGCTTCCGCTCGGCCTGCAGCACGTCCATGAGGTCGTTGATCTTCTGGCTGACCGTGATCTCGGGCCGGCTCAATTCGGCGGTCACGTCCTCTTGGGCGTGGATGAGCACGTCCTTGAAGGCCGCCAAGAGCCCGAAGAGGGTGACCTCCTCCAGATGTTCCTCCTCGCCCACTTCCAGCATCTCGGAGGGCACGTTGCGGGGAATGAGCTTCTGTTGGCCCTTTTCCCGTTCCAGGAGCTGGTCGGCGGCGTCCTTGAATTTCTTGTATTCGATGAGGCGCCGCATTAGTTCCAGCCGGGGGTCCTCCTGGGGCTCATCGGGCGTGGGGTCCACCGGGAGCAGCATGCGGCTCTTGATCTGCATGAGCGTGGCGGCCATGACCAGGAAGTCCCCGGCGATCTCCAAGTTGAGGGATTGCATCAGGTCCAGGTAGGTCAGGTATTCCCGGGTGATGCGGGAAATGGGGATGTCGTAAATGTCCAGTTCATGCTCTTTGATGAGATGGAGCAGGAGGTCCATGGGGCCGTCGAAAAGGGGGAGCGTAATGCGGTAGGTGGGCCTTTGGTCCTGCTCGTTGACCACCTCTTGGATGGTCACCGAAGATGTGGTCGTGGAAAGGGAGATCTCGACGGGCCCCTTCTCGCTCTTGTTTTCCGGTTGGTTGTCGCTCAAGTTCCCCTCGGGGTCGGGATAGCCGACGGATTTTAGTGGCTCCAGGCAGGCGTGGGAAGGATTTCGAGGGCCGAAAAGGTCAGAAGGAGGCGTTCAAGAAGGCTTTCTTGGCCTTCGAAACAGGGATGCCGGCGGCCTCATAGGCTTGTTCCATGGTCCGGGCCGCCACCCGGCGGGCCTTGCGGGCCCCTTCCAGGAGCACATCTTCCACCTGGTCGGGGTTTTGCTCCAGCTTTTTTCGTTTCTCCCGGCGCTCTCCCCCGAAAACCTGCTCCAATTTGGCCAGCAAAAGCTTCTTGGCGTCGCCATAGCCCATGCCGCCCTGGCGGAACCCCTTTTCCATCGTCTCGATCTCCGACGGTTCGGCCACCAACTTATAAAGGATATAAATGACATTGGTCTCCGGATCCTTGGGTTCGGACACACCCTTGGAATCGGTCACGATGGACATGACCCGCTTCTTGATCTCGGAAGGCTCGCCGAAGATGGGGATGACGCTGGCCTCGTCGCTCTTGCTCATCTTGCCCCCCGTGAGTCCCACCACCTTGGGCACATCGGAAAGGACCCCTTCGGGCAACTTGAACACTTCCTTCTTGAAGGTGTGGTTGAAGTAACCCGCCATGTCCCGGCACATCTCGATGTGCTGGATCTGGTCCTGTCCCACAGGCACCTTGTCGCTCTGGTAGATGAGGATGTCGGCGGCCATGAGGGCCGGGTAGAAGAAGAGACCCAGGCTGGGGGCGATGCCCCGGGCCACCTTGTCCTTATAGGAATGGGCTCGTTCCATAAGGCCCATCCCCGTCACCGTGGAAAGCAGCCAGGAGAGCTCGGCCACCTCGGGGACGTCGCTCTGGCGGAAAAGGGCGGCTCGGGAGGGATCCAGCCCCAAGGCCAGGTAATCGGCCGCCGCGGCGAAGGTGAACTTGGACAATTGGGCCGCGTCCTGAAGGGTGGTCAGGGAATGGTAATTGGCGATGAAATAGAAGCACTCCCCTTCTTCTTGGAGGCGGATGTGGTTGCGGATGGCCCCGAAATAGTTGCCCAAGTGAAGGCGGCCATTGGACTGGACGCCGGAAAGGATGCGGGAAGGGGCGGGGGAGGTCTGGCTCAAGGGACCCTCAAAAGATCATGCGGGACAAACGGCCCATGCCCGCCAAGTGCATGACATCGAACAGGCCGTTCGCCAGGGGGGAAAAGAGGAGGTTGAACCCCCCGGTGAAGAAGACCACCAAAAGGATCATCCCGCTGAAGCGGTCCAGGCGGGCGAAGGAATAGGAGAGCTTGCCGGGAAGGAAATACTTGAGGATCCAATTGCCGTCCAGGGGATAGAGGGGGATGAGGTTGAAGACGGCCAGGACGAAATTGAGCCAGAAGAAGGTCCGGAAGAACTGGAGGACGATGGGCAAGGTATCCTCGGACAGGCCCAGGAAGCCCGTCAGGTCCAGGATGGAAAGGGCTGCCAGGGAAAAGACACAGAGCAGCAGATTGGCCGCCGGACCCGCCAAGGCCACCAGGGCGCCGTCCCTTTTGGGGTTCTGGAAATTCTCGGGCGTGACGGGGACCGGCTTGGCCCAACCAAAGAGCCTCAAACCCGGGTTCAGGATCATCAAAAGGGGCATGAGGATGGTCCCGATCAGGTCCGCGTGGGCGCGGGGATCCAGGGTCAAACGACCCAACATCTTGGCCGTCGGGTCCCCCAGCCGGTAGGCCGCGTAGGCATGCCCGAACTCGTGGAGGCTCAGGGAGAACACCAGGATCCCGAGCTTGAGGATCGCTTCGAAGATACGCCCTTCGGTCATCACACCACCATCTTTCGTTCATTGGGATCCGGAGGGACAACTTTATCGGAAGGAAGGTCCAACTTCAACGTTCAGGCGACGAAGGAATTCTTGACCCACTCCAGGGCCTGACGCCGGTCCTTGAATTTTCCGTCCAGTTGGCCGTTCAGGGCTTCCAGCAGGATGAAGCTGTAACGGAACCCGGCCGGGATCCCCAGGGCCTGCAGGTCCTTACCGCGTACCCAGGGTTTCGAACCCTGGACCTTCCGGAAATAATGTTCCAGTTTGCGGCGCAGGACACCTTCGCTGGCCGCCAGCAAAAAACACTGGACCTCCGGCTTCAGGGGACAAAGTTCCTTATAAAGGCGGCTGACGGACATTTCCTTGCGGCCGAGCCGGGCCAAAAGGACGGGAAAGGCCCGGGCCGATTGGCGCACGATCTTTTCCTCGGAGCGGGACAGCATCAATCGCTTGACGATGCCGGCGGCCCCTTTTTCGTCCGGATGCGTGAAAAGGGTCTGGAACCAGACCATTTTCTCGTCCTCCAGCCGAATACCGGTCCGGCGGAAAAAAGCGAGGCTTGGGGGGATGCGGACCAGGACCTTACGGGCCGTTTTTGTCACTCCCAGGGACGGATGGATATGGGGCAAAACTCCCAATTCCTCCAACCGAAGGACCGCCTTCTCGGGCTTGGCTTCCTGGAAGATGAGCCGGAGTTCGTTGCGAAGCCTTTCACCCGAGACCCGCTGGATATGGTCGGCCTTGACCGATGCCAGGAGCCACTTCTGGGTCTGGGGCTCGATCCTTTCCTGGAAGCGCTGCTCGAACCGAACCGCCCGGAAAATGCGGGTCGGATCATCGATGAAACTCTTCTCATGGAGCGCCCGGATACGGCCTTTCCGCAGGTCCGCCAGGCCTCCGAAGGGGTCCAGGAGCTTGAGGAAAAAACCCGGGGAAAGGCTCAGGGCCATGGCGTTGAGGGTGAAATCCCGCCGGAAGAGGTCCTGGACGATCCCTCCCTTCTTCACGGAAGGAAGGGCACCCGGATGGTCATAACTTTCCGTGCGGGCGGTGGCCACGTCCACCTTACCGAAGCCCGGAATGACCACGATGGAAGTGCCGAAGCGGGTGAAGGCCTCCACCTCCGAGCCGGTCCTCCTGGCCAGGGCCTCGGCGAAGGTGAGCCCATCCCCCTCGACCGTGATGTCGATATCGACCCCGGAACGCTTGAGCAAAAGGTCCCGCACGAAGCCCCCCACCGCGTAGGCGGCCTCGCCCCGTTCGTCGGCGAGACGGCCGAGCATCCTCAGCAGTTTGAGGGTCTTGGACGGTATCTTGAACGAGGGGGTGGCCAATCGGGTTCCTCCTGAAGAATGGACCCATCATAGGATGGGGAGGACGGCCAGGGATGGGTTTTCGGGGCCGGGAATGGAGATACGATTTACCCGGGACCTTAGGGTGATACCAAGCGGTCAAACGTTGAAAAAGCCCTCGGGCGAGAAGGCGTTCTCGAAATGACGGATCTTGGGAAGGCCCAGTAGGTTCTTGTCCGGGCCTAGGGTGACCACATCGAATCGGCATTCCCTTTCTTCTTCGGGCCGGTTGGAAAGATAGATGGATGCGGCGGCCGTGAGGCGTTTCACTTTTCGGGGCGTAACGGCCTCCAATGGCGTTCCCTGGGTTTTTCCATTTCGGCTCTTCACCTCGACGAAGACCAAAGCCCCTCCCCGGGACGCGATCAGGTCGATCTCTCCCTGGGGCACCCGGTAATTGGCTTCCAGGACCCGGTATCCCTTGAGCTTCAGGAAAAGGGCCGCCGTTTCCTCGGCGCGCTTCCCTTGGGAGTGGGTACTGGGCTTCTTTTTCATGGCCATTGGGCCCGCCTACTGCGAAAGACCTCCCGCAAACCCTCCATTTGTACTTCCGTGAACTGGCCCCCGGTGAGCCGCTTGATGCGGACCCCCACCTGCTGGAGTTGGTCCGCGTCTTGGGCGTTCTCCAACTGATGCCGCCAGAACCCCAAAGGCCCGTCCGGGAATTTCCTGGCCAGGGAGTTGAGGACCGGGCCGAAGGTCAGGCGGTGTTCCGGGCAGGGTCCGTGCTCTTCCAAGGCCTGGAGATGCTCGGCGGTGCCATAGCCCATATGGTTCCCAAAACCGTAATGGGGGTATCGATCGTGGAGTTCGGCCATCATCCGGTCCCGGGTCACCTTGGCCAGGATGGAGGCCGCCGCGATGCTCAGGGAAAGGGCATCCCCATGGACCAAGGGTTTCTGGGGGACCTGGAACTTGGGGAGCGGCATGGCATCGGTCAAGAGCATGTCCGGCGGGGGCGCGATCGCTTCGACCGCCCGTTCCATGGCCAACCGGGCCGCCTTGTAGATATTGAGGCTGTCGATCTCCTCCACCGACGCCATCCCGATGCCGTAGGCCAACGACTTGTCTTGGATGATCGGAAAGAGGCTTTCACGCTTTTCGGGGGTCAACTTCTTGGAATCGTTCACGCCCGCGAGCGGCAAGTCCGGGTCCAAAATGACCGCGGCGGCCACCACCGGCCCGGCCAAGGGTCCCCGCCCCGCCTCGTCCACCCCCGCTACACGGACCCATCCCTTTTGGCGGGCTTCCGTCTCATAACGAAGGAGGGTCTTGAGCCGGTCCTTCTCCTTCTCTTCTTTGGCGGCCTTGCGTTCGAATTTTTCGAGCAGACGCTTGGCCCCGGCCGAATCCTCCGGGCCTAATTGCAGACGGACGAAATCCAAGGCTTCTTGAAGGGAAGGCTTTTGGAGGGCTTCCGCCTCAATGGCCTGGAGTCGGGGAGCCATGAGCCGTCGGCGCTTGGAGGATGGTCAGAGGCGCCGCCTCGGAAACGACCTTGTCGGCGGACTTGATCTGGGCCCGGAAGACGACCGGCGGCTCGGCCTTCTCACCCTTCTTTTCCCGCACCTGGATGGAAAGGGACTTATATTCGCCTATCGCCATGTTCCCCACTTCCCATTCCAGGCGGTCATCCTTCACCTTCCAGGTCCCCGAGAGCGGAATGGGCTTTCCCGCGCTTTCGGCCTTGGGGGAGGACGGGGTCCCCTTGGCTTCCGTCGTGGCCGTCGGGGTGGCGCTGGGGGTGGAGGTCGCGGTGGGGATCAGGGTCCCCGTGGGGGAAGGCGTGGGCTGGGGCGTGAAGGCCTCAAAACCCTTGGGGAGGGGAAGGCTGAAGGTGACCAGGGGCGAGGCTTTGGGACTTTGGTTCAGGAGGGTATAGACCAGGGTCCATTGGGCCGGGGTCTTGGCCAGGTCCTGGGAGGCCAAACCCTTGAACAGGAAGGAGAATTGGGCCGTGTCCCCATTGGGTTGATACCGAAGGATGGTCCCGTTCTGCCCCACCACGAAACCCACCTCCTTGTAAAAAGCCACCCCGTTCAGGGAGGGTTTCCCTTCGGGCTTCACATGGGAGATCCAACGGGATCCGTCGTAATAAATGAGGGTCCCATCCTGGCCCACGGCCCAGCCGTCGTCATCGCTCTTCATGCGGACCTTGTAGAGGTCCACCCCGGAAAAGGCGCTGCCCATCTTGTTCCAGGCGGTCCCATTGAACCGCAGGATGGTCCCGAAGGCCCCGACCGCCCAGGCCTGGGCATCGTCAAGGACGGAGACCGAGTTGATCCGCTCCGTCGTGGGCGAGGCCGGGAAGGAGGTCCACTTCTGCCCGTCATAGCGAAGGATGGTCCCCCGGTTGCCCACCGCCCAACCGTTATTGGGGCTGGAGAATCCGACGTCATAAAGGTCCTCCACCAGGGTGGTCCCGGCGGTCGGCCCCGGGATCCCGGTGATCTTGCCCCAGGAAACACCGTTGTAGGTCAGCAGGGTCCCGTTGGAACCCACGACCCAGACCGTACGGGAAGGACTGACCGCCAGGCCATAAAGGAGTTCCTGGGTCTGGGATGCGTCCGAGCTCCAGTTGCCGTTGTTGTAATGCAGGATGATGCCATGGGTGCCGACGGCCCATCCTTCCCTCTCGCTGGCGAAGGCGATGGCCATGAGGTTCTCGTTCTTGGCCAGGCCCGTATCGACCGAGGCCCAGGTCTCCCCGTCGAATTTCAGGACAAGTCCATTATTGCCGCAGGCCCATCCTTGCTTCTTGGAGAGGAGGCAGACCCCGTTCAAGACCTCGGAAACGGGTGCGGCCAAGGGAAAGGGCGCCCAATAGACCACTTGGGAATCGTTATAGGAAGAAGCCTCGGGTGTGGAAGCCTTGGCGGGGGAAAGGGGGCTGACCGCCCCGCTACCTGTGCAAGCCCAATGAAAGGCCAGCCCGGCGGCCAGAGGGAGGAGAAAGAGGGCTTTTTTCATGGGGGCTATCCTACCCAGGGTGTCTTTCCACCGCAAGGGAGAGGCCGGGCCCAGCGCCCTGCCCAAGACCAGGCTCCTTCGCATATGCCTTTGGACGTTCGGAACGCCCCGAACGAACCCGGTCAGGGCCTTGGTCCGGAAATAAAAAAGCCGCCCCATTCGGGGCGGCCTAGAACGGCAGGAAAGATTGGGCCCTTTTAGGCCTTGGTTTCAGGGGCAGGGGCGGCCGGAGCCTCGACAGGGGCCGGCTCCACGTTGGCCGCCGAAGCGGCCTCAGCGGCGCCTTCGGCCGGGACCTGCAGGCCCTTTTTGTTCTCCTGGATGCGGGCATCCTTCTTATTGAGCTTCCCGCGCAGGTAGAAGAGCTTGCCCCGGCGCACCTTGCCGGAACGGACGGTCTTGACGTCCTTGATCATGGGGGACTGGAAGTAAAAGGTCTTTTCCACGCCGACCCCGTAGGAGATCTTGCGCACGGTGAAACGCATCTTCCCACCTTTGCCCTGGATCCCGATCACCACGCCCTCGTAGGCCTGGATACGTTCTTTCTCCCCTTCCTTGATCCTCAGGGAGACCTTAACGGTATCACCGACCCTGAAAGGGACATTCTTGCGGATGATCTGGGCATCCTCGATCTTCTTTATCGTCGCGTTCATGACCTACCACTCCTTCTTTGACTTTGCCTAACTTCCCTGCTCCAACTCCCGTTCGGCCTCGGCGAGAAGCTTCTTTTCCTCGTCATCCAATTGGACCGCCTTTAAAAGGTCGGGCCGCTTGGCCAGGGTGCTCTTCAGCGACTGCTTCTTGCGCCACTTATCGATCAGCGCGTGGTTCCCCGACAAGAGGACTTCCGGCACCTCCATCCCCTTGAAAAGGCGGGGACGAGTATAGTGCGGGTGGTCCAATAATCCATTAAAAAAGCTGTCCTTCTCCACCGAGGACCGGTCCCCTACCACACCCGGTAGGAAACGCACCAGGGCATCCACTATCACGGCGGCCGCCGGTTCCCCGCCGGTGAGCACGAAATCCCCGATGCTCACTTCCCCATCCATCCACCCCATGGCCCGCTCATCCAATCCCTCGTAATGGCCACAGACCAGCAGCAGGTCCTTTTCCTTCGACAGTTCCAACGCCATGGCGTGGTCGAAGCGCTTCCCCTGCGGCGAGAGATAAAGGGTCCGCACCTTCCGGCGGCCCCTCTTGATGGCCGCCAGGGCCTTCTCCAGGATGTCCGGCTTCAACACCATTCCAGCGCCGCCCCCGTAAGGCACATCATCCACGGTCTTTCGTTTGTCCTTGGCCCATTTCCTCAGGTAGTGCGTCTTGAGGGTCAGGGCCTTCTTGTCCAGCGCCCGCTTCACGATGCTCACCGAAAAGGGGCCTTCGAAGTACTCCGGGAAGAGCGTTAGGATGTCAATCCGCGGTTTCGCCATCGATCTCTTCCGGAAGGTCCACCACCATTCGGCGGGCCTTCAGGTCCACGCTTCGGACCACCGATCTTAAGCCCGGGACCAGGACCTCGTTCTTGCCGTCCCTGACCACATAGACCGCGTTGGCCAGGCCGTCCATGACTTCCTCGATATGTCCCAGGAGGACCCCCCGAGGGTTCTCCACGGCCAGACCCAGCAGGTCATCCACGTAATAGGCCCCTTCGGGCAGGTCCGGTCTCTCGCCGGACCGGATGGCCAAATAGGCCCCCCGCAAGGACTCCGCCTCGTCCACGCCCTCCACTTCCATCAACCGGACCACCGCATCCCCGTCGTTATGCATGAACGAACGCCCGACCGTGACGGCCTTGAGCTCTCGGCCGTCCTTGACCAGCCGGAGGTTCGGGCAGGTCTTCAGCCGGTCCAAACCCGAGCAAAGGAGGTTCACCTTGACCTCGCCCTTGAGGCCATGGGGGCGGACGATGACCGCCAACACGGTGAAGTCGTTCGGGGTGCTTGGGGACGGAGGAGGGTTACTCAACGACTTCGAGGGAGTATTTCAACCCGTTCTTGGCGCAGGAGGCGGACACCAGGGTGCGCAGGGCCTTGATGGTCCGCCCTTGCTTCCCGATGACCTTTCCGTAATCGTCCCGGGAGACGCGTAATTCCAGGACCGTCAGGTTGCCTTCGAGCCTTTGCTGGATCGCCACGCTCTCCGGCTTGTCCACCAGCGACTTCGCGACGTATTCGACCAATTCCTTCATAGCCACACCTCTTTCATGGACTGCGGGCCCCCGCTCGCGCCGTTAAGCGCAGGCTCCCCGGGGTCCCCGAGGGGAGTCTTAAACCGCCATCCCGGCTTTGCGCAGGATCCCGGAAACGGAATCGGAAGGGACCGCGCCCTTTTTGATCCAGGCTTGGATGTTTTCCTTCTTCAGGTTGAGGACTTGGGCCTCTTCCTTGGCGCGGGGATTATAGGTCCCCAGATCCTCGACCCGGCGGCCTTTGCCCGACATGGTCGAATCCAGGACCACGATGCGATAGCTCGGCTTCTTCTTGCTTCCAATGCGTTTCAAACGGATCTTGACGGACACGGCTCCTCCTCACGGACGATTCAATTTTGATTTTCACGATGAAAGATCGGGCAGACCGAAGACCACCGCAACCCCGGGCCTGGGCCAAAGGGAGATGGATATTAAAAAAACCGTCCATGGCAAGTCAAGGAAATAGGCCCGGGGCCGATGAAAACCTCGGGTTTTAGGGGGAAATCGGAGGCAGGAAACCGTCTTGGCGCTTCGCACTTGCCAGGGAAGTTCCCCTTGCGGATCCCTGAAGCACATCCAGTCAAACTTCCGTTCTACCGGCCCTTTCCCGGGTTCGATCCCATTCGCTTGAAAATGGAGCTGGGGACCGGGTTTGAACCGGCGACCTGCTGTTTACGAAACAGCTGCTCTACCAGCTGAGCTACCCCAGCGTTCGGGTCGTCCAAAAGGAGCCAAAGTTTATCTTTGCACCCCTAGCCCGTCAATTATCAATAAAAACAAAAATCCCCGGATTTCGAACGAAATCCGGGGATCAGGAACGAGCCGAGTATTACTTGGCGACGACGTTATCCACGGCGACCGTGAACTTCCCGACCGTCTTGGCCTGGATATTGAACCCCGTCACCTTGCTCAGGTCCTCGGGGGCGCCCTTCTTGGCGTCCGGCGGGGTGTAATAGGGGTCCAGTTTGAAGTCGGAAAGATTGACCACGACGGTTTCCCACTTCCCGCCCTTGGTCATGGGCGTGTCCAGCACATATTGGTTGTTCGTGGCATCCTTGATGGCCAATCCCAGGGAGACCGGCTCCTTGGAATAGATGGTCATGCTGATGACCTTCTTATCCTTCAGGTTGACCCCGTTCCAATCGTTCCCGCCCGCCCGGGCCCACATCCCGCAATAGCCCCCTTGGGTGAGCACATAATTAATGGCCAGGTACTGGTCACCTTTCTTGCTCGGGTTTTCCTTCGTGGTAAAAGTGAAGGAGGAGCCTTGGCTGTCCTGAAAGGTCCCGGCGCTCTTGGAATCGAGCGTGGCGATGTCCAACACCGGCACACTCGGGCCGCTGGGCACGGCGACCGCGGACGTCGTGGAAGAAGAGGCGGAAGCGCTCGAGGCGGCGGAAGCGCCCGGGGCCCCATCGGCGGAAACGGGTCCCACCCAGATGATCTCATCCCCCTTGGCCTGCGGGGAGAAGTTCAAATTGCCGACCTTGCTCAGGTCCATTGGATGGCCCAGGACCGCCTGGGGCGGTGTGTAGTAGGGGTCCTTGGAGAAGGAGGCCAAAGGAACGTTCACTTCGGTCCAATCCTTGGAAGGGATGGTGAACTTGGAGACGTACTGGACGCCGAAGGCGTCCGTAATGGCGATCTGGACATCGCCCGGAACGGTGGCCTTGGCCATGAACTTCAGATTCCCGAATTTGGAAAGGTCCACTCCGCCCGGGTTGGTGTAGATCCCCGCATAACCGTTGGCCGAAATGTTGCTGGTGATCTTCAGGGATTTCTCCCCGCCCTTGGGGCCTGCGTCGAAGGTGAACTCCACCTTGGAGGCACTGTCATTGTAGGGGCCCGCGTTGCCCGATTGGACATTGCTCCAATCCTGGATGACCCCGCCGAAGGCGGCCCCGGCTTGCAGCAACCCCAGGGCCAAGAACAAGCTCAAGAACTTTTTCATTCGTTTCTCCTTTTCATTTCTTTACGAACCGAAACCCCGACATCGGGCCAGGAAGGTTGGAGCGGTTCAACGGGGCCGCCAAAACCCCGCCCCCAGCCTCCCGGCTCAGAACTTCTCTTCGATGAAACCCAGGCAGACCAGCTCGACGACCGTCCAGACCGACGCGGAAACGATGAAGGAAAAGATCTCCACCCGCCCGCCGCCCATGGCGTATCGCATCAGCGCGAATAGGGCGTAGTTCAGGAACCACAAAAGGAAGGCTAAACGCGGAAGGCTGAAATTCTTCATGAAAGCTCCTCGATCGGGCCGGCTCAATGGGAGGCCGTTAATTTTAATCCCGCCCTTAAAAGTTCTTCAACCGTCGAATTCCCGCCCAGGTCCTGGGCCGCCGCCAACACCGCCCGGCGCGATTCGGCCGCCGAATAACCCAGGCCCATCAACCCCTCGATGGCATCGGCGATATTGCGTGTTTCAGCGTTAAAAACACTTTCGCCGGCCAGGGCCGCCGGGCCGGTCAACTTGGCGACCTTGTCCTTCAATTCCAACACCAGGTGCTGGGCCGTCTTCTGGCCGATGCCCGGTACGGATTTTAGACGGTTGAGGTCGTTGTGAAGGATGCACTGATAGAAGGATTCCGGGTCCAGCGCCGATAAAAGCCCCAGGGCGGCCTTGGGCCCCACACCGGAGACCGAAAGGGCCAGGAGAAAGGCCTGTTTCTCCGCTTCTTTCAGGAACCCGAACAATAGCAGGGCATCCTCGCGCACATGCAGGTAGGTCTTCAGGGAAACGTTGGCGCCGGGCGCGGGAAGGGCGGCCAGGGTCCTTTGGGAGACGAAGGCCTCATAGCCCACCCCGTTCACGTCCAGTTCCACGCGGTCGGCCTGTTTGCCGGTCAGGATCCCTTGGAGGAAAGCGATCAAGGATCACCTCTCGCCGTTCAGGATGGCGGTCAGTCTTCCAGGAATTTCAGGTGGACCAACACATGCAAGAGTTCCTCGACCTGGGTCAAGGCCGGGGCCTCTTTGTTCTGGGTGGCGGCGTACCAGAAGGAGATCACGTTGGAGTCCAGCCAAATGCCCTTGGTCTCATAGTCCTCGTCGATGACCAGGGCCTTGAAATAATGCTCATCCAGCTCGTTCTGGGAAAAGGGGCTGGTGAGCCCGGAAGAGCGCAGTTTGATGTGCTCCTTGGCCTGGTTGAAGTATTTCTGGTCCTCGTCGTTCAGGTTCTCAAAGACCACCTGGGCCGCTTCCCGGTCGATGCCTTCCAGGATCTTTCCGTCGATCCAGACGCCCATGTTCTCCTCGTCCCAAAGATATTGCTGGCCCTGGTGTTCCAGGATGGTCAGGGGTTGGCCGCTGTCGGGGCTCAGCTTGTCCGATTTGCCCTTGTTCTCGGTGTCCCGGAGGAAGTCCTCGGCGGTCACGTTGAATTTCTCGTCCGCGGGATAACCGCACTCGGGACAGTAACGGGCGTTCTCGTAGAGCTTGTTGCGGCAATTCTTGCATTTCATCAACATATCGGTTCCCTTCCGTCCTTTATTGGACCTTCCCCGAACCCTTCCAAAGGGCCGGCGAAAGGTTCTTATCCCGGCTCATCCGCTTGACCGCCTGGGAGAGCGCGGTTCCCGAACTTTGCGCATGGGCGATGGCGATGGCCAACGCGTCCGCCGTATCGTCCGGTTTGGGCACCTCCTGGAGCCCCAGGAGGATCTTCACCATCCTCTGCACCTGGGCCTTATCGGCCCCGCCATATCCCGCCACGGCCTGTTTCACTTCCATGGGCCGGTATTCGAAGACCGGCACCTTCGCCAGCCCGCAGGCCAAAAGAGCGACCCCTCGGGCCTGTCCCACCGCCAGGGCGGTCTTGACGTTCTTGGAGAAGAACAGTTCCTCCATCGCCACCGCTTGCGGCTTCACTTTTCCCAGGAGTTCCTGGAGCCGCCCGAAGAGAAGGACCAACCGCGACTCCAGGGTCCCGCCCGCCGGGGTGGTCAAGGTGCCGTAGGTGCCCGCCTTCATCTGATGGCCCCGCTGGACCACCGCCCCGTAGCCCATCCGGGCCAGTCCCGGATCGATCCCAAGGACCACCTGCCCGGAGCCCGGGCTTGGGACTTTACCGGCCAAGTTTCGCCATCACCTCGTCGGTGATCTCGAAGTTCGCGTGTACATTTTGGACGTCGTCATGCTCGTCCAGGGCGTCATAAAGTTTCAGGACCGACTCGGCCTTTTTCTCGTCGAGAGGGACCGTGGTCTTGGGGATCATGGTGACCTCGGCGCTCTCGGTCGGGACTTTTTTCTCATCCAATGCGTTCTTGACCTTGTCGAAGGCCTCCGGGGCGGTGGTGACCTCATATACGTCGGCCTTGTCCCCCTTGAGGTCCTCCGCACCCGCCTCCAGGACCAGTCCCATCAGGTCGTCCTCGCCGATGGCTTCCTTCTTGACCAGGATCACGCCCTTCTTGTCGAACAGGAAGCTCACCGAACCCGATTCCCCCATGTTCCCGTTGTATTTGGAGAAGATGGAGCGGATATCGGCGGCGGTGCGGTTACGATTGTCGGACACGGCCTCCACCAGGATGGCCACGCCGGCGGGCCCATAGCCCTCATAGAGCATTTCCTCCAGGGCGGCCCCCGCCTCGGCGCCGGTCCCCTTGTTGATGGCCCGCTTGATGGTATCGGCGGGCATACTGGCTTCCTTGGCCTTGAGCAGGATGGTGCGCAGTTTCAGGTTGGTATTCGGATCGCCGCCGCTCTTGGCGGCCAGTTGGATCTCCTTGGCCAAACGGGAGAAGACCTGCCCACGCTTCTGGTCCAGGACGCCCTTGGTCCTCTTGATCTTCGCCCATTTATTGTGACCACTCATGTCCGACCCCTAAAAAAATTTACCGATTTTTTTCCATTTCAGGCCTCGAGGACACCCCCAAGGGCCGGCCCGCCCCCTGGAAACAAGGGCTTTAGGGCGCTTATTTGTCCCCTGAAACGACAAAAGGCCGCTGACTTGATGGCATCTCAAGAGAGCGGGCCTTTCTTTTCGGATTATAGCCAGGGGCCCGGGGACTGCCTAGGGAAAAGGCGGAAGTTCGGAAAAAATCGAAGGAGGAAAAAGGGAAATTTCGACCGTTTGTCCGGGTCGACCTGGCACGCCCCGTGGAAAAGACCTTTAAGAAACGACCTTCAAGAACACCTTTCCCGCACGGATCAAACCGGATTGGGCTGGCCCCATTTCGATGACCTCGTTGAAGGAACCGATCTTCCTTTTCTTCTGGTCCGCGTCCACCCACTCCACCGCCCCCTGCTCGATGAGCCGCTTGGCATCGCTCTTGGTCTTGACGATGCCGACCATCAAAAGGAAGTCCGCCGCCTTATGGGCCCCGGGCGGGACCTGGACCTTTTCGTAATCGACCGACTGGTCCAGGTTGTGACGGTTCTCGAAATAGTCCCAGGCTTCCTTCGCCTTGACCTCGCCATGGAACCTTTGGGTGATCTCCCGGGCCAGTTCCTGCTTGGCGGTCTTCGGGTGGAATTGGCCCTTTTCCACCTGGGCCTTCCGGTCCTTTTGTGCCCCCGGGGACAGGTCGGACAAAAGTTCGTAATATTTCCACATAAGTTCATCCGAAACGCTCATCAGCTTGGCGAACATTTCATTGGGCGTATCGGTCACACCGACGTAGTTCCCCAGACTTTTCGACATCTTCTTGACCCCGTCCAGGCCCTCCAAGATGGGCATGGAAAGGATGGCTTCGGGCCGCTGTCCCGCTTCCTCCTGTAGGGCCCGGCCCACCAGGCAATTGAATTTTTGGTCGGTCCCGCACATTTCCACGTCGGACTTCAGGACCACTGAGTCATAACCCTGGATGAGCGGATAGAGCAGTTCGTGCAAACTGATGGGCCGTTGTTCCTTCATGCGGTTGGTGAAATCGTCCCGCTCCAGGATACGCGCCACCGTATATCGGGAGGCCAGTCGAATGACGTCCTCGAAGCTCATGGGCCGGCACCATTCACTGTTGTAGCGGACCTCGATCTTGGCCGGGTCCTTGTCGAGCACCCGGAAGACCTGCTCCAGATAGGTCTTGGCGTTGGCAGCCACCTCTTCGCGGCTCAGGGGTTTGCGGGTGGCCGATTTACCCGTGGGGTCACCGATCATGGCGGTGAAGTCGCCGATGAGGAACTGCACCTTGTGGCCCAGGTCCTGGAACTGGCGCAACTTGCGAAGGACCACCGTATGGCCCAGGTGGATGTCGGGGGCCGAAGGGTCCGCTCCCCACTTCACGAGCAAGGGCCGGCCTTCTTTGTGGGCGGCCTTGAGCTTCTCCAAAAGTTCGGCCTTCGAGATGACCTCGGCCGTTCCTTGAAGCAGGATCTCCAATTGTTGTTCGGGGGTTTTATCGAATGGGGTGCTCACAAGGGCCTCATGATAACAAAAAGGCCCGGGGATGGCTGTTGAAATGGGACGCAGTCGATATAATGACCGTCTCTAATTTTCCATTTCCCCGAAGGGACCCATGCCGATCGAGAAAGTCGAGAAAGCCCGCAAACCATTCCTGACCTTCCTGAAATACGCCTTCATCCTGGGCTTCGCCCTGTCCGGGATCGTCCTGGGCTTCCTTTACGCCCAGCTCCAGGAACTCCCCGATATCAAACTTCTCCAGACCTCCAACCCGGCCCAGGCCACGCGCATCTATGACGTCAACGGCGAGGTCATCAGCCAGCTTTGGCTCGAGCAGCGCACCGTGGTCTCCCTCGACAAGATCCCCCAGACCCTGCAGGACGCCCTCATCGCCATCGAGGACGACCGTTTCTACCGCCATATCGGCATCGATCCCATCGGGATGGCCCGCGCCTTCATCCAGAACGTCCGGCACGGCGGCCAGAAGCTCCAGGGCGCCAGCACCCTGACCCAACAGTTGGCCCGGAACCTCTTCCTCACCCATGAGAAGACCTTCTCGCGGAAGATCCGCGAGATCCTGCTGGCCCTCCAGATCGAAAGGAACTATTCCAAGAAGGAGATCCTGGAGATGTACCTGAACCAGATCTACTTCGGGGAAGGCGCCTATGGGGTCGAATCGGCCGCCCGCAGCTACTTCGGGAAACACGTCGAGGACCTGACCCTTCCCGAATGCGCCCTGCTGGCCAGCCTGCCCAAGGCCCCCAATGACTATGATCCTTATAAAAGGCCCCTGGATGCCTTGGCCCGCCGCAACCTGGACCTCTCCCTCATGGCCGACCACGGCTTCATCACCCAACAAGAGTGCACCGAAGCCCGCAACACTCCCATCGAGCTCAAGAAGATCGAGGTGCAGAACGCCCCTTATTTCGTGGAATATGTCCGCCAGCAGTTGGAGCAACGTTATGGGTCCCAAATGGTCTACAAGGGCGGGCTATCGGTCTATACCACCCTCGACCTGAAGATGCAGGAAGCGGCCCAAAAGGCCTTGTCCAGGGGCGTGGCCAACGCCGAGATCGTGGCCCGCCGGGTCCGCCAGACCACGATCCCGGTGGACCAACCCATCCAAGGGGCCCTGCTGGCCATGGACCCCCACACCGGGGCCATCCGCGCCATGATCGGGGGCATCGACTACCGCAAGAGCGTCTTCAATCGGGCCATCCAAGCCAAGCGCCAGCCCGGATCCGCCTTCAAGCCTTTCATCTACGCGGCCGCCATCGAGAACGGCTACACCATGGCCGATGTGTTCCTCGATTCGCCGGTCGTCTATGACGACCCTTCCACGGGCAAACCCTGGCGACCCACCAATTTCTCGGGCAAGTTCAGGGGTCCCACCACGTTGCACACCGCCCTCATGTATTCCATCAACGTGGTCACCATCAAGCTGCTGGAAAAACTGGGGATCCAACCGGTGGTGAGCGTGGCGCGCCGGATGGGCATCAGTACCCCCATCAAGCCCAACTTGACATTGGGTTTGGGCACCTCGGAGGTAACGCTCCAGGACCTGGTCCAGGCCTTTTCGGTCTTCGCCAATCAGGGGGTCCGGGTCGAACCCTTCGCCATTCTTTCGGTCAAGGACTCTTCCGGCAAGGTCCTGGAGACCAACACCCCTTCTGCCCAGGACGCCCTGGACCCCGAGGTGGCCTACATCATGGCCCATACCATGAAGGACGTCGTGGATAACGGGACCGGGCGTATCGTCCGCCGGCTCGGGTTCACCTACCCGGCGGCGGGCAAGACCGGGACCACCAACGACAATGTGGATGCCTGGTTCATCGGCTACACACCCAGCCTGACCTGCGGGGTTTGGGTGGGCTATGACGAACGCCAAAGCCTGGGCCACCGGCAAACGGGTGGTGAGGCCGCGGCCCCGATCTGGGCCGAATTCATGAAAGTGGCCATGGAAGGCAAACCGGTGGAGGACTTCCAGCCTCCCAAGGGAACCGAGGCCGATTTCGTGCACAAGAAGATCTGCCTGGATAGCGGACTTTTGGCCAGCGCCTTCTGTCCCCGGACCAGGGACGAGATCTTCCGGAAGGAAACGGCCCCGACCCGGCTCTGCAACCTGCATACGGGCGGTGCGACCCTCAACGGTCTTGATTCCTCTTCGAACGATAACGGCGCGGGCCAACCCGCTGGCGACCTTTTAGAAATGGGTGCCCCGGCGATGGTCAAGAGCGCGACCCCCAATACAACCCCCGAGGAGGAGGAACCCGCCAAAACCGCCCCGGTCTCCCAGGAAGCCTACCCCGACGAGGGTTTCTGATCCGGTCATCCGGCCGGGTCATTCCACGATCTTATATTTCTTGCGGATCTCCGGTTCGGGCAGACCGTTGTAGTGCCACCATTCATGGGAAAGCTGCAGAAAGCCCGCCCCGGTCATGGCCCGGCGCAGGATAAGACGGTTCTCCATCTGGCCTTTCGTCAACTTCCCTTCCTCCAAGAACCTCTGCTCCAATTTCGGTTCGGACACCTCCGAGAAGGAATCGAAGGGCGTCCCCATATCCAATTCCCTGCCCTTTTCATCCAAAACGCTCAGGTCGATGGCCATCCCGAAATTATGAGGGGAACCGATCTCGGCGTTGGCAACGTATTTACGTTCGGGGGTGTCCTTGACCCGGTCCCACATGATCCATTGCACCGAATGGGGACGCAGGGCATCGAAGACAACGAAGGAATAACCCGGCCTTTCCTTCTGGAGCAGGTTCACCGCCCGGCGGAACATGGCGGCCGCGTCCTTATGTAGGAAGGCCTTTCGGAAGGGGCCATACATGTTGAGGCCCATAAAGTTGTCGGTCGTGGCGTACTTGAGCTTGATACGCACGTGGGGAAAGGCCGACAGGTCGACGTAGTCGAGATCTTTTTCCAGGGCATGAAGGGAGCGCAAGGGCGAACCTTTGGTGTGCTTGAGGGCTGTCCGGGCCTGAAGCCCGGCGGAGAGGGAGAGCAGGACCGCGAGAAAGGCCAGTGTCCTTCCCAAAGGGGCTCCTTCAGCCAGCGCCGTGACCTTTGATATGGTCCACCGCTAGGCGGAGGACCGGCCGAAGGATATCCATCGAGTCCTTCACCGCCGTCGGCGAACCCGGCAGGTTCAGGACCAGGGTCTTTCCCCGGATACCCGCCACGCCCCGGGTCAGGGCCACCAACGGGGTCTTCTCGTAGGCCTTGTTGCGAATGAGCTCGGGCAGGCCCGGGATCCATTTTTCACAGACCTGGTACATGGCCTCGGGCACCCGATCCTGGGCGCCGCAACCGATCCCATCGATGGTGAAGAGGATGTCCACCGTCCCGCTGTCGGCCGTCTGGACCAGTTGGCCCGCCAATTCCTGTTCCTCACCGCTCAAAGGCATGCGGGCCACCACTTCCCAGCCCATCTTGAGACAGGAAGCGTTCAGGATATCCCCCGCCTCATCCTTGGCCCCGGGAGCCGTGTACTTCTCACCGATGGAAAAAAGGGCGACTTGAATGGGCATGGTTCCCTCGCTTCGGAAAGGTTTAAAGATAGAGGAAGGGCGTTCAGGACCTAAAGGGTTTCAAGCAAATGATAACGGAGCGCTCGGAGAATTAAAACCCGACCTTACTTGGCCGGGGTCAAGGTACCGCTGTCGTCCGTCGGGGGAAGGTCCAAGTCCTTCGGGGGTGCCACATTACTGTCCTTCATAGGAGGGAGGGTTAGACCGGTCTTGTTGTTCCCCGCCTTGTCGGAAGGGGCCAGGTCCAGGTTCAAGTCCAAGGGAGGCGCCTGCATCCCGTCGATATCCCCGCTCACACCATCCAGGGATTCCAAGGCTTTCTGTTGATCCTCCGCACTGACCGTGGGCACCGGGGTCGGGGCAGGGGTCGGGGGTGCCGACGGCGGAGCCGGAGCCACCGAAGGGGCCATTTGTTCATTCAGGGCCGGCGGCGGGGGAACGCTCACATTATCCGAAGGCGCCACGCTGCTCTGGGGCACCGGGGGAGGGGCCAAAGGAACGGTCTCAACCACGGGAGTCGGAGCCGCGGTCTCGGCCGCTGAAGCGGGGAGCGGAGGAGGCGGTGGGGTTGAAGGGGACGCCGAGTTGCCATCCAGATCGGGCGGAGCCGTCACGTCGATCTGCGGCGGGGGAGGCATGGTCCCAGATTCCGATCCGACGGGGGACAAGGTCCCGCTCTCGGCCGGGGGAGGCGGAGCCGTTTCCGAGCCCATGGGCATGGGCGGCGGGGCCGGGGATTCTTCTGGAGCGGCGGCGGGTGCGGGTGCTTCCGGCGCGGCGGACGGGGCGCCCACTGTTTCAGGGCCGACAGTGGCCACGGGTTTCTCGGAAGGACCTGGGACATGGCCCGGGATCTTGGAAAGATCGCCTTGGTCGGCCGGCAAGGTCAGGGTTTTCAACTTGTGGGGTGCGGCCGGCAGATCCTTGACCGGTGCCACGCCTGCGGGAGCCGAGGAAGCCTCCGGGGCGGCCGGAGTTTCCTCAGGGGCCGGTGCGGCTTCCGGGGCGGCTGGTGCCTCGGGGGTCGTTTCGGCCGGAGCTTCAGGAGCGGGAGCCGCGGGTGTTTCGGGAGCAACGGCGGGCTCGGGGGTCGGGTTCTTGGCGGCTTCGGATTCAGCCTGCTTCTTTTCCCGATCCTTCAGGGCCTTTTCTTGTTCCTTCGTGATGGTGGGAAGCTGGGTCCGGATGTATCGGCGCAGGATCTCTTTCAGGTCCCGGACGGGTTCGAGATCGACCGGCCCTTGGGTCTTGGACAGGATGGTCTTCTCGTCCATGTTGCCCCAATAGTTCCCGCCCAAGGGGGCGGTGGTCGTGGAGCTGTTCACCACATCCTTGTCGTTGTCATGGACGCTGTTATAGGTGAACGAAACATAGGAGAAGTTCTTCAGGAAAAGACCGTAGGTGTTCTGGGTCAGGGTGTTGAACTGGAAGGTTCCCTGGATGGTGCCATCCAGGACCAAACCGGTCGCGTTCCCGTAGATCTTCCCGTTCTTGACATTGGCCGTGGTGGCGCCCCGCAGATAGAGGCCGCTCCCTTTGGTGATCTCGAACCATTGCAGATGGAGCTGGGTATCCTGGACCAGGAAAACGCCGCCGAGCACCCGGACGTTGGTCAAAAGGGCGGTCGCCCCATTGAGGAACAATTCGCTTTTCAGGCCCCCCTCGGTCATGTCCAGGACCACCGGGGCCGCGGCGGAACCCTCCGCATTAAGGGTGCCGTCCACCTCCAGGCCCGCCGGACCCCGGAACTGGACCCGCACATTGGGGCCGATATGGAGTGTGGCGCCCTTGGCGACAGTCACCTTGCCCTGGATGATGTAGGGATTGCCCGACGCCTCCCATTGGGTATCGGTGTTGATGGAGGACGGGACCTGGGTATCGGCGTGGAGGGCGATGGCGGCGGCGAAGAAGGCAAGGGACAAAAAGAGTTTCGTTTTTTTCATGGATCGGATGAAAACCCCGGGATCTGGGATAGCCGAACGTTCAATTAGGTCTGGGCCGCGAAAAGACCGGAGGGGACGCCCCCCGGAACCGCCGACGAAAAGCCTTAAAAAGCCCGGCTAATATAACACAAAACGATTTTCGATAAACTCAAAAGAGGCTTTCGGAAACCCTCAGGAGCGCGGGTTAAAGCCCTTTAAACAAAAAAGGAGCGGGGTGGTCCCCGCTCCTTAAAGGTTCAACCTGCGGACTTACTTCGAGGAATATTCCTTGCCCTTCCCCGAATGACGGATCGCGGCCTGGGCCGCGGCCAAACGGGCGATGGGCACCCGGTAAGGCGAACAGGAGACATAGTTGAGCCCCACCATGTGGCAGAACTCGACCGAATTGGGGTCTCCCCCATGCTCTCCGCAGATCCCCACTTTGAGCTTGGGTTTCACGCTCCGGCCCTTCTCCACACCCATCTTGACCAATTGGCCCACTCCACCGCGGTCCAGGACCTGGAAGGGGTCCTTCTCGTAGATGGCGTGGTCTTGGTAATGGCGGATGATCTTCGCGGTGTCGTCGCGGGAGAACCCGAAGGTGGTCTGGGTCAGGTCGTTGGTCCCGAAGCTGAAGAAGTCGGCCTCGGCCCCGATCTTGTCGGCCGTGACGGCGGCGCGCGGCAGCTCGATCATGGTCCCGATCAGGTACTCGAGCTTGACCCCATACTTGGCGATGGTCTCGTCGGCCTTCTTGATGACGATGGCCTTCTGGTCCTTGAGCTCGGCCACGTCCCCGACCAGCGGGATCATGATCTCGGGAACGATCTTCTTGCCCTTCTTCACCAGTTCGCAGGCGGCCGAAATGACGGCCTCGGTCTGCATCTCGGTGATCTCCGGATAGGTGATCCCCAGGCGGCAGCCCCGGTGGCCCAGCATGGGGTTGAACTCATGGAGTTCCTCCACCCGGTGCAGGAGCCTCTTGGCCTTTTGCAGGTCGGATCCGCCCTCGGTGACCAGTTCCAGGGCCTTCTTGATGGTTTCGTTGGAGGTGCTGTTCTTTCCGGTGGCCTCCATCTTGGCCACCTCGACCATCAACTCCTCGCGCTTGGGCAGGAATTCGTGCAGGGGCGGGTCCAGGAAACGGACCGTCACCGGGAACCCTTCCATGGCCTCGAATAATCCCAGGAAGTCCGACTTCTGCATGGGCAGGAGTTTCTTCAAGGCTTCCCGGCGGGAAGCCTCGTCGGTGGCCAGGATCATGGCCTGCATATGGGGGAGCCTATCCTCGTCGAAGAACATGTGCTCGGTGCGGCAGAGCCCGATACCCTCGGCACCGAAAGCGCGGGCCACCTTAGCGTCGCGCGGGATGTCGGCATTGGCGCGCACCTTGAGGGTGCGAGCAGCGTCCGCCCAGGCCATCAGGACCCCGAAGTCGCCGGAAAGCTCGGCCTCGATGGTCGGGACCTTGCCCTTGATCACTTCGCCGGTGGACCCATTGATGGAGACCCAGTCACCCTCGTTGATGACCGTGGAACCGACCGTGAAACGCTTGTTGTGCTCGTCCACCTTGATGGTCTCGCAACCTGCCACGCAGGTCTTGCCCATCCCGCGGGCGACCACCGCCGCGTGGGAGGTCATGCCGCCGCGGGCGGTCAGGATGCCTTCCGCCGCGTCCATCCCGTGGATATCGTCCGGAGAGGTCTCCAGACGGACCAGGATGCACTTCTTGCCCTCGGACTTGAAATTGACCGCTTCATCGGCGGTAAAGACCGCCTGGCCGGTGGCGGCGCCAGGGGAGGCCGGTAAACCTTTGGTGATGACCTCTTTCGGGGCCTTGGGATCGAACACCGGATGGAGCAATTGGTCGAGCTGGATGGGCTCGACGCGCTGGAGCGCCTCCTCCTTGGTGATGAGCTTCTCGTTCACCAGGTCGATGGCGATCTTGACGGCCGCCGCCGCCGTGCGCTTTCCCGTGCGGGTCTGCAACATGAAGAGCTTCTTTTTCTCGATGGTGAACTCGAAATCCTGGATATCACGATAGTGTTTCTCCAAGCGCTTGGTGGTCTCGTAGAGCTGCTTGAAGACGCTGGGCATGTCCTTTTCGAGATTGGCGATGGGCTGGGGGGTGCGGATCCCGGCCACCACGTCCTCGCCCTGGGCATTCAGGAGGTATTCGCCGTAGAACTTCTTCTCGCCCGTGGCCGGGTTGCGGGTGAACCCCACACCGGTGCCCGAGTCGTCGCCCATGTTCCCGAACACCATGGACTGCACGTTGACGGCCGTCCCGATGTCGTGGGGGATGTCGTTCTGCTTGCGGTAATAGATGGCCCGGTCGTTCATCCAGGAACGGAAGACCGCGTCCCGGGCGCCCCGAAGTTGGGCCATGACGTCCTGGGGGAAGTCCTGTCCCTTCTTCTCGCGGATGAGCTTCTTGAACTTCTCGACCAGCTCCTTCAGGTCGGCGGCGGTGAGCTGGGTGTCCAGCTTCACGCTCTTCTCCTCCTTCATGGTGTCGATGACGCGTTCGAAGACCTCTTTGCCCATGTCCAGCACCACGTTCCCGTACATCTGCACGAAACGGCGGTAGGAATCCCAGGCGAAACGTTCGTTGTTGGTGGAAGCCACCAGGCCTTTGATGGTCTCATCGTTCAGGCCCAGGTTCAGGATGGTGTCCATCATGCCTGGCATGGAGAACTTGGCGCCGGAACGGACCGAGACCAGCAGGGGGTTGTTGCGGTCGCCGAACTTCTTGCCCAGGGATTTCTCCAGGCGGGCCAAGTGGACCTGCATTTCCTTGTCGATGGATTCGGGGACCTTCTTGTTGTTCTCGTAATAGATGCGGCAGGTCTCGGTCGTGATGGTGAAGCCCGGGGGGACCGGTACGCCGGCGTTGGTCATTTCGGCGAGGCCCGCTCCCTTCCCGCCCAATTCCGCCTTCATGGTGCCGGTGCCCTCGGCCTTCCCGTTGCCGAAGAAATAGACGAACTTGCTCCCCTTCTTGCTACCGGCGGCCTTCTTGGTCTTCGCGGCTTTCTTCGGCATGGACTTCCTCCTGGCAGGATCAAAAGATTTGGGTCTTCAATGCCATCCCGGCGGCTTTGGAAAAGGGCCAAAGCGGAAACCTTGCGGATGAGCGGCCATGAACGTCGGGGTGGCGGAAAGGCGGTTATTGTAGCAAAGGGGTCTTTCTTTTCAACGAAGGCGGGTCAAATAAGGAGGGTGAAAAACCAAGGATTGGGCCCCGTTGGCCAGAGCCGTCAACTTTTAGGGTTCGAACCCGGGGAGGCCGCGTTCTCCGAGGCATAGACCAATTTCCGGAAATCACAGACCCGAAGGAAAAGCTCGGCGGCCTGCTGGAGGAGGGCCAGGCGGTTGTTCCGCACCTTGACGTTCTTGTCCATGACCATGACCTTCTCGAAGAAGGCGTGGATGGGCTGGATGAGCGTCTCCAGGTGCCCGATCAGGTCCTCGTAATAGCTTTCCGCATGAGGATCCGTATCGGCGACCAGCTTTTGGGCGAACTGGACCTTGTCGAAAAGGTCCCTCTCCTCCTCCATCTTGAGGAGGGGCTTGGAAACCTTGGCGGTCACCTTCTTGGGCGGCAGGATGCGTAGCACCCGGCCCGCGGCGGTGGCAAGTTTCTGGAAATCCGGGTCCATCTTGAGTTTCTGGATCGTCTCGGCCTTGGCGATCATCTCGATCAAGGTCGGGGCTGCGGTCGCCGTGGAGGCATTGATGACGTCATAGACCAGGCCACGTCCTTCCAGGATGGTCTGTAAGCGCCCATTGAAGAAATCGAGGATCTGGGCCGTGACCTTCGAACTCACCTTGCCCCCGAACTGTTTCTGGGTGGTGGTCACCAGGTCGTCCAAGGAGACTTTCAAGCGGCTTTCCAAGAGGATCTGCATGATCCCCAAGGCCTGGCGCCGAAGGGCGAAGGGGTCCTGGGAGCCCGTCGGGATGACCCCGGCCAGGAAGCACCCCACGATGGTATCGAGCTTGTCGGCCATGCTCAGAAGGGACGATGCCCCGGCGGGCGGCAGTTTGTCCCCGGAGAACCGGGGGAAATAATGGAACTGAACGGCCTCGCCGACCTCCGGCTTGCCTTGTTGGGCCGCGTAGAGCCCGCCCATGACGCCTTGGAGGCTGTTGAATTCCTTCTCGCGGATGATGTTGGTCGCCAGGTCCGCCTTGCAAAGGAGGGCCGCCTGGGCCGCCGTCTCGACCTTTTCCTTCGGGATGCCGCAAAGGGGGCCCAATTTCTTGACCAGGCCGGACAAGCGTTCGGCCTTGTCGGCCATGGTCCCCATCCCCTCCAACCAGGTGATGCCGGCCACCTTCTCGGCCCAACCTTCCAATGGCAGTTTCAGGTCCTCGGCGACGAAGAACTTGGCGTCCTCGAGCCGGGCCTTGAGGACGGCCTCATTGGAGCGGATGACCACCGCTTTGTCCCTGGGGGTCCCATTGATGACCCCGATGAAATAGGGGGCCAGGTTGCCTTGGGCGTCGCGCACCGCGAAGTATTTCTGGTGTTCCCGCATGGCCGTCACGATGACCTGTTCGGGGAGGGTGAGGTACTGGGGGTCGAAGGACCCCATGATGACGTCCGGGGCCTCGATGAGGTTGTTCACATCGTCCAAAAGTTCCGGGTCGGCGATGACCGTGGTGTTCCGTTCGGCGGCGGCCTGTTGGACCTTGTTCCAGATGGTCTGGCGGCGCTCGTCGGGAGCGGCCACCACGCCGGCGCTGCGCAGGACATCCAGGTAATCCCCCGCTTCCACCACGTCCAAAGGCCCCTGCTTGAGGGCCCTTAAACCCCGGGTCTCCCGGCTGCTGTAAAGGCCTGCGATCCCGAAGGGGATGACCGATCGGGAATAGACCGAACAAACCCAGCGGATGGGGCGGGCGAAGAGGAAATCCCCATTGCCCCAGCGTTGGACCTTGGGGAACCGGATCTTCTTGATGACCTCGGGGAAGACCTCGGCCATGATCTCGGAGGTCATGCGCCCACCGCTCTTCTTGTGGGCCACCACCACCTCGCCCTTGGGGGTCATCATGCGTTTCAGGGAGGCCGCCGACACGCCCTGCGCCTTGGCAAAACCCTCCCCGGCGCGGGTGGGCAGCCCATGCTCGTCGAAAGCCACCGACACCGGAGGCCCGGTCACTTCCTTCATGATCTCCTGCTGCATCTCAGGCAATCCCTTGAAGAAAAGGGCCAAGCGCCGGGGGGTGTAATAGGTGTAGAGGTACTGGTAACTGATCTTATGTTCTTTCAAGGAAGCTTCCGCGGCCGCGACCATCTGGTCGATGGCCGGCCGGATATAGGAGGAAGGGAGTTCCTCGCAACCGATCTCCAGGATGGCGTCCTTGGTCAGGTACATGGCTTAACCTTTTTTCAAGAGCGGAAAACCCAGCTCTTCCCTTTCCTTCACATAGACGGTGGCCACCGCCTTGGCCATCGCCCGCACCCGGGCGATGTAGTGGGTACGCTCGGCCACCGAAATGGCCCCCCGGGCGTCCAGCAGATTGAAGGTGTGCGAGGCCTTGATGACATAGTCATAGGCCGGGGCGGTCAACCGGAGTTCGAGGAGCCGCCGGACCTCCCCTTCGTAATCCTTGAAATGGCGTAGCAACATCTTCGTGTTGGCATGCTCGAAGTTGAAGGCCGAGAACTGTTTCTCCGACTGGAGGAAGATGTCCCGGTAGGTGATGTCCTTGCCCCCGTAATGCAGGTCCCAGACGCTGTCCACTCCCTGGATGACCGAGGCGATGCGTTCCAGTCCGAAGGTGATCTCGCCGGACACGGGTTTCAGTTCCAGCCCGCCGGTCACCTGGAAGAAGGTGAATTGGGTGATCTCGATCCCGTCCATCCAGACCTGCCAGCCCAGCCCCGAGGCCCCCAGGGTCGGGGATTCCCAGTCGTCCTCCACGAAACGGATGTCGTGTTCGTCCTGGCGGATGCCGATCTGTTCCAAGCTCTCCAAGTAGAGCTCCACCATGTTGTCCGGGGAAGGTTTCAGGATGATCTGGTATTGGTAGTAATGCTGCATCCGGTTGGGATTCTCGCCGTAACGGCCGTCCTTGGGGCGGCGGCAGGGGTCCACATAGGCCACATGGTAGGGTTCGGGGCCCAGGACACGGAAAAAGGTGGCCGGGTTGAAGGTTCCCGCGCCCTTTTCAAGGTCATAGGGCTGTTGAACCACGCAACCCTGGCGGCCCCAGAATTGGTTGAGGGTAAAAATGAGTTCTTGGAACGAGGGGGCCATGCTTTTCCTGGGAAAATGGGGTGTTTGGAAAATAAGGGATTTAAAAAAACTTCGCAAGCTAAAAAGGCCTTTTTACGCGGATGAAAGGCAAAAAAAAAGCCCCTGGCTTCCGCCGGGGGCTTTTCAACGTTCTAGCCGTGCTTCAGATCCGGCGGACGTTCTCAGCCTTCAGGCCCTTTTGACCTTGGGTCACGTCGAATTCGACGCGGTCACCCTCGTTCAAAGTCTTGAACCCGTCAGCCTGAATGGAGGAAAAATGCACGAACACATCTTCGCCTCCGTCCTGGGAGATGAATCCAAAGCCCTTCTCGTTCTTGAACCACTTCACGGTACCTTGAGCCATTCTGCGAACCTCAAAAAATTGAATTAACAACTCCTGGGATGGAAGCTCCAGGAGCGGTTATTTTAAATCAAGAAAACGGGGCTTTTAAGATTTTTTTAAAGGGCCGAAAAGCGGTCAATGCAGGGTCAGGGAAAGTAAGGAGAACTCCAGGAAGATCAACCCTACCACCAATACGGTGCCCAACAGGATCCAACCCCATCCCTCGATGGCCGGCATGGCCAAAAGGGGCTTTTTCCCGGGCCAGATCCGCACCTCGTCCCCGGCCGTGGGTTCCAGATGGTCCGGCCAAGCGGGGTAGACGCCGTACACGTTCGGATGGACCTGGGGCTTCTTCTTAGGGGACGGTTCTTCCGATGAATTCGTGACCGAAAGGGTGAAAAGCCCCCCCACCCGGGTGCCCGTATGGCAACCGTGGGTGCGGTCGGACACGGCGACCACCTTGCCGTCCACGCCGCCTTGGTTGGTCAAAAGGGCCACCATCGGGAAACTCAGCAGCGCCAACCCCATTAGGAGGAAAAGGACGCAGAGGACGACTCCCAACGTTTTCATGAGGATCAGGCGGGCTGTGGATCTCCAGGACGCATCGGGCATGAGGATCTCTTCTTGAGTGCGGGGATTTTGACGGGGGACATTGTATGCCCCGCCTTACGCCCTTTCTAATCCTTTTTGCCGCCGGAACCCGGGGTTTTAACGGGACGCTTACATCATTCCCAATTGGAGCCGGGCGGCCTCGCTCATGAGGGATTGGTTCCAGGGCGGCTCGAAAGTGACATCCACCAGGGCTTCCTTGACCCCCTGGATGCGCTTGAGCTTTTGCTCGATCTCGGCCTTGAGGACGGTCGACATCCCGCAGCCGGGAGCGGTCAGGGTCATGACCACGTGGACCTTCTTCCCCCCCTGGGAGTGGTCCTCGACGGAGCATTCGTAGATCAGGCCCAGTTCGACGATATCCACCGGGATCTCAGGGTCGTAGCAGGTGCGAAGCTGTTTCCAGACGTCGTCCTCCACCTCCTTGGCGTCCCGGGGGGTTTCATCGCCATATTCCAGCTTGAAGACCTTGGCTTCCTCGGGCACTTCCTTGCCGATCACGTCGGCGTCCTTGCCGTCGAGACGGACCAGTTGGCCGTTGTCCCTTTGCAAGGTGAAGCTTCCACCCAGGTTCTGGGTGATATAGACCTTCTCATCCTTGAAGACCACCGACTCGGTCCCATAGGGAATGGTGATGACCTTGCAATCCCGGGCGAGGGTGACCAGTTCCTGGGTCTGGCTCATGGCGCCACCCCGTCGTCGGTGGAGACCAGGTCCTTGGACTGGTGCAGGGCCGCTTCCAGGGTGTGCCAGGCCAGGCTGGCGCACTTGACCCGGGCCGGGTAATCCCGCACACCCTGGAAGACCTTGAGCTTGCCCAGCTCGGTCGGTTTGGCGCCTTCCTTGCCCATCACCATGTCGTGGAACTGGTGGAACATCCGCTCCGCCTCCTCGGTCTTTTTCCCCTTCAGGGCCATGGTCATCATCGAGGCCGAGGCCTTGGAAATGGCGCAGCCCGACCCTTTGAATTTCACGTCCTCGATCCGGCCATCCACGCCCACCTTCAGGTCCAACGCGATCTTATCGCCGCAAAGCGGGTTGAAACCATCCGCGTGGCGGTTGGCTTCGGCCAGTTCCCCGAAATTGCGCGGGTTCTTCTGATGGTCCAGGATCAGGTCCTGATAGAGGTCGCTGAAATCCGACATCAAAGCCTCGATTCTTAATTTTTAATTCTTAATTTTGAATTCAAAACTAAGAATTCAAAATTGAAAATTGTCATCGAAATACTTCGATGACTTTCTTGATCCCCTTGGCCAGCGCATCCAACTCTTCCTTGGTGTTGTAAAGCCCCAGCGAAGCGCGGGCGGTCGCCGGGATATCGAAACGGTCCATGACCGGCTGGGCGCAATGGTGCCCGGCGCGGATGGCGATGCCCTGCCGGTCCAGGATGGTCCCGATGTCGTGGGGATGGATCTCGCCCAAGGTGAAGGAAAGCACCCCTGCCTTGTGGGCGGCGGTCCCCACCGGCATCACCCCGGGTATCTCCTTAAGAAGGGCCGTTCCATATTCCAAGAGGGATTTCTCGTGGGCGGCGATGGCGGAGAGCCCGATGGCGGAGACGTAATCCAGCGCGGCGCCCAGGCCAATGACCTCGGCGATGGCCGGTGTTCCCGCCTCGAACTTGTGGGGCGGTTTCTTATAGAGGGTCTTCTCGATCGTGACGGACATGATCATGTCCCCGCCGCCTTGGTAGGGCGGCACGGCATCCAAAAGGGCGTACTTTCCATAAAGGACGCCGATCCCCGTGGGTCCATAGACCTTATGGCCCGAGAACACGTAGAAATCGCAGTCCAGGTCCTGGACATCCACCGGTACATGGGGCACGGCCTGGGCGCCGTCCACCAACACCTTGGCTCCCACGGCATGGGCCAGGGCCACGATCCCCTTGATCGGATTGACGGTGCCCAGGGCGTTCGATACATGGGTCAGGGCCAAGAGCTTCACTTGGGGGGTCAGGAGCTTCCCCAATTCCTCCGGAATGAGCTCGCCCCGGTCGTTGATCGGCACCGCCTTGACCTTGGCGCCCCGCTCGGCCGCGATCATCTGCCAAGGCACGATATTGGAATGGTGCTCCATCACGGTCAGGAGGATCTCATCGCCCGGCCCCAAGTTCTGCCGGCCCCAGGTCTGGGCCACCAGGTTGATGGCCTCGGTGGCTCCCCGGGTGAAAACGATCTCGGAGGCCGACTTGGCGTTCAGGAAGGCGCGGACCTTCTCCCGCGCCCCTTCGTACTGGGCCGTGGCTTTCTCGCTCAGGAAATGCACGCCCCGGTGGATGTTGGCGTTGGTATGGCGGTAGTAACCGTCCAAGGCCTCGAGGACCGCCTCGGGTTTTTGGGTGGTCGCGGCGTTGTCCAGGTAGATGAGCGGCTTTCCATGCACCTTCTCGCGCAGGATCGGAAAGTCCTTTCGGAACCTTTGAACATTGAAGGTCTTGTCTTTCGCGGAAATGCTTTCCTTCGCGGCCTTGTGGCTCCGTGTCGTGTGTTGCCTTGGCACCGTGAGTTTCATGGTTTCCCCTCCAGCCACTCCTCCACCATCTTCCGGTAAGGCCCTTGCAAATGGGCGTCCTGGACCCTTCCCACCATTTCGCCGGCGAAGGCATAGACCAGGCTCCGGAGGGCCTCCTCCCGGCCGATGCCGCGCGAACGGAAGTAGAAAAGGGCCTCCTCGTCCAGTTGGCCCGTGGCGGAGCCGTGGGAGCACTTCACGTCGTTGGCGTAGATCTGCAATTGGGGCTTGGCATAGACCTTGGCGTCCTTGGACAGTTCCAGGTTCTTGTTGGATTGGCGGGCATCGGTCTTTTGGGCGCCCTCGCGCACCAGCACCCGCCCGTCGAAGACCGAGGCGGAACCCTTATCGGCCACAGCCTTGAACAATTGGTCGCTGGTCCCGTAGGGCGCCTGATGGTCCACGAAACTGTGGAGTTCCAGCATCTGCTTGCCCCGGGACAAGGACAACCCCTCCAGGGCGCACTCGGCGTGGGGTTCGGCCAGGGCCACCTCGACCTCGCTCCGTCCCAGCGCCCCGCCGGTGGAAAGGGTCCGTGACAGGAAGCGGCTTCCTTGGGATTGGCGCACCGCCACCACCCCCAGGTGGAAGGACAGGTCGCTTTCTTGCTGGATCTTGGTATGTTCCAGCCGCGTGTCCTTTTCGAGCGCGATCTTGGTGACCGCGTTGGTGAAATAGGGGTTCAGATTGTTGCCCCAGTAGTGTTCGACTACCTTGGCGCTGGACCCTTCCTCCATCAAGATGAGGTTCCGCACATGGGATTGGGTCGGCCGCCCCGAATTGCTCGAGAGGTAGACCACATGCAAGGGACGCTCCAGGGACCTTCCTTTGGGGACATGGAGGAAAAGACCATCGGTGAAATAGGCGTAATTGAGGGCCACGAAAGGCCGGTTCTCGAAGGGCAAGATATGGGAGAAATAGCGCTTCAGGGGGCCGTCGGACAGGCTCTGGATGAGGCTCTGGACCTTCACCCCGCGGGGCATTTCCTGGACCGCCGAGAGCGCCGGGGAATGATGCCCGTTCACGAAGACCAACAGATCGGCCTTTCCCATGTCGAACCCCAGGGAAGCCAGTTCCCGGGCCACGGTCTCCTTGGAGCGGCGGTCGCCCTGGAGGGCGAAGGAGACCTTGAAGAGGGGGTCCAGGTCGGCGTAACGCCAGGCCTCTTCCTCGGCGGTGGGAAGGGCGGCCTTCTCGAAATAGGCCAAGGCGGCCTCGCGGGTCTCGCGGATCCAGAAGGGGTCCTTGGTCAGCGCGGACTTTTCCCAGTCGTTGAAGGCTTCCAGGTAGTTCTTCTTGAAATCGACGGCGTTCATATCAGACCTTCGCTTCCTTTTTCCCCTCGGGGGCGACCCAGCCGTAGCCCTTCTCTTCCAGTTCCAGGGCCAGTTCCTTGCCGCCGCTCTTGACGATACGGCCCTTGGCCAGCACATGGACCCGGTCGGGCACGATGTAGTCGAGCAGGCGCTGGTAGTGGGTGACCATGAGGAAGGACCGTTGGGCGTCCTTGAGGGCGTTCACCCCCTCGGCCACCACCTTGAGGGCGTCGATATCGAGCCCCGAATCGGTCTCGTCCAGGATCGCCAATTTGGGTTCGAGCACCGCCATCTGGAGCACCTCGTTCTTCTTCTTTTCCCCGCCCGAGAAACCCTCGTTCACCGAACGCTGCAACATGGATTCGTCCATCTTCAAGGGCTTGAGCTTGGCCTTCACCAGTTCCAAGAAGTCCATGGCGTCCAGTTCCTCTTCCCCGCGGGACTTGCGCAGGGCGTTCAGGGCGGCCTTGAGGAAATAGGTGTTGTTCACCCCGGGGATCTCCACCGGGTATTGGAAGGCCAGGAAGATACCGGCGCGGGCCCGGTCCTCCGGGGCCAGGGCCAACAGGTCCTTCCCCTCGAAGAGCACTTGGCCGCCCGTCACCTCGTATCCATCGCGCCCGGCCAACACGTGGGCCAGGGTGCTCTTGCCCGAGCCATTGGGGCCCATGATGGCGTGCACTTCCCCCGCCTTGACCGTCAGATTGATCCCTTGGAGGATCGGCTGGTCCCCCGCCTTCACTTGTAGGTCCTTGATCTCGAGCATGCTGGTCCTTTCCTTATCCCACCGAGCCTTCCAGGCTCACGTTCAATAGCTTCTGGGCCTCCACCGCGAACTCCATGGGGAGCTTGCGGAAGACCTCCTTACAGAATCCGTTCACGATCAGGTTCACCGCATCCTCATTGGACAGACCCCTTTGGCGGCAATAGAAGACCTGGTCCTCGCTGATCTTGGAAGTGGAGGCCTCATGCCCCACCCGGGAGCTTTCGTTCTTCACCTCGATGTAGGGCACCGTATGGGCCCCGCATTGGTCGCCCATCAGCAGCGAATCGCACTGGGTGTAGTTCTGGGAGCCTTCGGCCGCCGGCAGGATGCGCACCAACCCCCGGTAGGTGTTCTGGCCATGTCCCGCCGAGATACCCTTGGAAATGACGGTGCTTTTGGTGTTCTTCCCCAGGTGGATCATCTTGGTGCCGGTGTCGGCCTGCTGGTAGTTGTTGGCCACCGCCACCGAATAGAACTCCCCGACCGAACCTTCGCCCTGCAGGATGCAGGAGGGATATTTCCAGGTGATGGCGGAGCCCGTCTCTACCTGGGTCCAGGAGATCTTGGACCTGGCGCCCCGACAGGCGCCCCGTTTGGTGACGAAGTTATAGATGCCGCCCTTCCCGTTCTTGTCGCCCGGGTACCAGTTCTGCACGGTGGAATACTTGATCTCGGCGTCGCCCAGGGCGACCAATTCCACCACGGCGGCGTGCAATTGGTTCTCGTCGCGCATGGGAGCGGTGCAGCCTTCGAGATAGGACACGTAAGATCCCTCGTCGGCGATGAGGAGCGTCCGCTCGAACTGCCCCGTCTTGGCGGCGTTGATGCGGAAATAAGTGGAAAGTTCCATGGGACAGCGCACCCCTTTGGGCACGTAGCAGAAGGACCCGTCGGTGAAGACCGCGCTGTTGAGGGCCGCGAAAAAGTTGTCGTTGTAGGGGACGACCGATCCCATGTACTTCTCCACCAGGTCCGGATGATCCTTCACCGCCTCCGAGAAGGAACAGAAAATGATCCCCAGCTCCGAGAGCTTGGCCTTGAAGGTGGTCCCCACCGACACGCTGTCCATCACCGCGTCCACGGCGACGCCGGCCAGCATCTCGCGCTCCTGCAGGGGAACGCCCAGTTTGTCGAAGGTCTTGAGGATCTCCGGGTCCACCTCGTCGAGGCTCTTGGGCCCGTTCTTCTTGGGCGCGGAGTAATAGATGATGTCCTGGTAGTCGATCTTGGGGTAATGCACGCTGGGCCAGGTCGGCTCCTTCATCTTGGTCCAGTGGCGGTAGCACTTGAGGCGCCATTCCAACAGGAAGGCCGGCTCCTCCTTCTTCTTGGAAATGAAGCGGATGATGTCCTCGTTCAGACCCGCCGGGGCCGAGTCCGCCTCGATGTCGGTGATGAACCCGTATTGGTACTCGTTCTGGGTCAACGCTTCCACGGGTTTTTCCTGGGCTCTTGGGTTCATGGCTTCGCTCCAGGGCGTGCCGGGCTGAAGGGCTCCGAGGCCCTCTGGCTCACCCACCGTTCCATCTCGGGTTCGGTGGTGACCAGGTCCGAAAGGCGGCACTTCTTGAGATAGTGGGTCATGGAGAAGGCTAGGCCGGTCCAAAGGGACCGGATGGCGCAATCCATCGAATGGATGCAGACCTCGTGTTCCCCGGGAGTGGAGCAGACCTCTTCCTTGGAAAAGAACTTGCCCCCCAAGGCTTCCATCACTTCATTGACGTCGATGGCCTGGGGCTCCCGGGCGAGCTGGTAGCCGCCGCTTTGGCCCCGAAGGCTCTGGACCAGTCCGGCTTTGCGGAGCATACCCATGATCTTGGCCACATAGGCGGTGGTCAGCCCTTCCTTTTGGGAAAGCTCGACCAGGGTCACCATTCCTTTGGGACCTTTTTTGGCCATTTGGAGCATGCACCGAAGCCCGTATTCCTCGGTGGTTGAGAATTTCATCCGGCACCTCGCCTCAAAGGGAGTTTCTTTCCCTACCCTTCAACCTTCCGCAATCTTGAAAAGAAAGTCAAGTATAGGAATCGGGCTTTCCAAATCAAGGTTTTTCATGAATTTTAGGCCCGATGGGCCCTAGTGGGAGAAATGCTGGTGGACCATCTGGGCCACGGAATCGAAAAAAGACTGGAGATTCAAGGCGACGAGATCCCGGAAGAACTTAAGGAGAAAAAGGGTCTGCTGGGGGAAGGTCCAAACCACCGCCACGAGGATGGCGAAGATCATGGCGGCGACCCATTTTCCACTACCCGGTGTGGCCATCATGGGAAGCCTCCAGTTCCTTCAGGACCCCATCGACGATAATAGTAGGATCCAGTCGGATATCAATCCAGGTCATATTTGATGGCTCTTCCAGGTCCGCCAATTGACCCGTCAGTAACTTTGGCGAGGCAAAATGCCCTTGTCGACCCTTCAAACGCTCTCCCAAGAGTTCCTGGTCACCCTTCAAATAAAACCATTGGATCCGGGTCCCCTCCGATAAAAAGTCCCGGTAGCGGGCCTTGAGCGCCGAACAGGCCAGCACCCCTTCCGGTCCCTTTCCCCGGTAAGGCAGGATCCTCTCGCGAACGGCCATAAGCCAGGGCTCCCGGTCGCGATCGTCCAAGGATACTCCCTGGGCCATCTTGTCCCGGTTGGTTTTCGGGTGAAGGTCGTCGGCGTCGAGGAATGGGACCCGGAGCCTTTCGGCCAAAAGCCGGCCGACCGTGGTCTTTCCCGACCCCATGGGGCCCATGAGCAGGACGATCATCCGGGCAGGGGCTCCAGGGTGAGATAGTAGGGAATGGTCTTCAATTCCCTTTCCAGGGTCCGCTCCGCGTAATCCATGACCGCCAGGAAAAGGGCCCGGGCCTGGATGGGCGGGACCTTCACCCGGTCCACCTTGTCCATGGAGAGGGTCCGGATCTTCGTCAGGATGCCGAGACCCGCCGGGCTCACCGAGAGCCGGGACGTTCCCGCGGGACCGCAGTCGGCGCAAAGGGCCCCGCCCCGGTGCGGCACGAGGAAGACGGGCCGCTTGGGGAGTTCGGACCCGCAATGGGCGCAAGCCGACAGTTCCAAGGGATGGCCCAGGCATTCGAGGAATTTGAGGGCGAAGGCGATGAGCAGGGTCTCGCCCGCCTCCGGATGCGCCTCCAGGGCTTCCAGGGTCCCACGCAAAAGGTGATAGACCTCGGGATGGGGTTCGGTCCCCGGCAGGGCCTGGATCAAAAGGTCGGCCAGGACCTGGAGCCGGGTGATGGAACCCAGGTCCTTCCTCAAGTCCCCGTGGCCCCGCGCCACCTTGACCTGGGTGAGGAGATAAAGGTCCCCGGATGGTTTCTTGGTGAGCATCAGGTCCGATTCGCTGAAGAGTTCCAGGGCGGGCGCCAATTTGCTCTTGGGTTTGCGGGCCCCCTTGACCAAGGCGCGCAGGAGTCCCCATTGCAGGGTATAGAGCTGGACGATCTTGTCCGACTCGGAAAAAGGGCGAAGCGCCAGGGTGAAACCCCGGGCGGAAATCCCGTTCAAGCCTCCGCCTCATCCTGAAGGTAGGTCACCGAAAGCCCCGGGAACAGGACCAGGACCAAGAGGGCCAGGACCAGGGCGATGAGCATATCCACCATTTTGAAAAGGATGCCGAGCAAGGGGATCATCCCCAGGAACACGAAGAAGGTCCGGATGGCCGTGGTCACGGCGATGTAAAGGACCAGTGCCACCGTCATTCCCAATCCCACCCGCCAGCTGTCGGCCTTGAACTTGGCATAGGCCCGCCGGATGGAATCCCCCGCACCGACCCCCAGGGCAACGTAGGCCTTGGCCAAGTAGGAGAAGGCCCCGAACCCAATCCCGAACAGGACCCAAAAGAGCAGGAAAAGGGCGCCCAAGAGGACCCCCAACGCCAGGCCTAATCCGAAGGGAAAACCCAAAAGCCCCAGGAACCCGGCCGCTAAAAGCCCCAGTACCACCCAGAAGGCCAGCGCCAAGAGCACGAAAAGGCCCAGATAGATCTGGAGCCAGATCATGGGAAGCAACAACTGGAAGGCCCGCTCGAGGAAACGACCGAAGGAGAAGAGGTTCCCTTCCCGGGCCAGGTCCCAAAAGGTCCCATAGATCCCGCCATCCTCCAGGGCCGCCAGGAGGCACCACCAGGTCGTGGCCAGCAGGACCACCACCCCCAGGATGACCCACCAGGAAACGTCGGAGACCATCCCCAACCAATCCCCCACCACCTCGGACCAATCATAACCTTTTGGATCTTTCAGGCCCTCCAGGAGGCGTCCCATGTTGCGCGCCAGGAAGGGCCCAAAAAGGACGGCCAGGGAAAGTAAAAAAGCACCGTATTTGAGGACCATGAAGAGGAACTCCACCAGGAAAAGGGGCCAGACCTTCAAGGCCTGGCGACCGGCCAAGGCATAGGTGGCGAAGAAGGAAGGGGGGGCGGATCTTTCCATGGGGTCCCTAGCGGTAATTATTGAACTGCAGGGCCACCTTGATATCGGCGGCGCCCCGGAGCATCTGCATGACGGCCTGCAGGTCGTCCTTGGATTTTCCCGATACGCGGACCTTTTCGTCCACGATGGAGACCTGGACCTTGAGCTTGGAGTCCTTGACGCGTTTCACGATGTCCTTGGCCGCCTCCATGGGAAGCCCGCTGACGATCTTGACCTTCTGGTTGACCGTCCCGCTGAAGGCCGCCTCCACCTTCTGGAAGTCCATGGCCTTGGGGGAGATGTTGCGCTTGATGAACTTGCCCTTCAGGACGTCGACCACGGCCTGCAATCGGGTCTCGTTGTCGGAGACGATCTCCAATTCCTTCTCGGCTTTTTTCAGGGTCACCTGGCTGATGCTGCCCTTGAAGTCGTAACGCTGGGAGATCTCCTTCATCGCCTGGTTGACGGCGTTATCGACCTCCTGCAGGTCCACCTCGGAGACGACGTCGAAGGAATAGCTATCGGCCATGGGGCACCCCGGCTTTCATTGGATGTGGGGAGGATTCTAACCCAAGCGGGGGAACAAAGGGGGGCGGGGAGGACGGGAAAAACAGGTCAGTCCGGGTTCTTGTCCGGGGTCCCATCCGGCGAGAGTGCCCGCATCCCTTGGGGGCCCGGAGGCAACTGGACTTCCACCACTTGGCCGGTGGTGCCCAGGACCCCTAGGGGTGTTTGGTTATATTGCACCACCACCCCGCCGGCATTGCCCACGCGCAGGCGAAAGTTCTTGAGGGCTTTGAATGTCTTGAATTGTCCCGCCTCCAGGGCCAATTGGGTGCGGGTCGCTCCGTCATCGGTGGTGACCAGGACCCAGGAGCGGTCCAAGGCCTTCAGGAGAAGATGCTGGTACTTGTCCGGGACGGTGTAACCGTCCCCGGTGGGGGCCGCAGCGGACTCGGGTGCGGTCGCGGTGCCCAACTTCCATTTGGGAAGGGCTTTGAATCCGTAATAGGCGCCTCCCGCCAGGAGCGCCGCCGCCAGGACACTCAAGGCCGTGCGCCCAAACTTTTGAAGGGAGCGGAAGCGGCGCCCGAGCCGGGCCCTCCGCCGCATGACCGAGGCCTCGTGCTGGATGTTCTCGCCGAAGTCCTCCTCCAGGGTCTCCTGCAGGGCCTCTTCCTCGTCGGCCGGGCGGAAGACGGGGGGCCGGTGCAGGGTCGGCTTCCAACCCAGGGTCTTTTCCAACTCGGCCTCGGCGTTCATGGGTTCGATCCGGATCTCTTGGGGCCGGGTCTCGGCCTTGAAACGGCGGGTCAATTCGGCTTGGTCCATCCCCACGACCTTGGCATAGGCGCGCAGGAAGCCGGTCACATAGGTCTGGGACGGGAAGACGTCGAAACGGTCCTCTTCCAGGGCTTCCAGGTATTTCGGGGGGATACGGGTGCGGGCCGAGATCGTCTCCAGGTCGATCTTGCGGGCCACCCGGGCCGCCTTCAGGTCGGAACCGATGCTCATCAGAAGACCGCCCCGTCCACCACCTCGACGTCCTTCGGAGGGGTGAATTGGAAGAGGCCGTCCTTCAGGCCTTGGTCGAACCGGAACCGGGTGAACTCGGCGCGGGTGGTGGCCGAGGGGGTGGTCACCTCCATGCGCGTGGGCCACCAGTCGGATTTACGGAGCGTGACCTTCATCTCGTCGAACCCGGCGTCATCGCTCTTGGCCTTGAAGAGGAGGCGGACCTGCTGGTCCGAGTCCTCCAGGAGGGTGACCTTGCTGATGCCCATGTAGCGTTTGAGTTCCTTCCCCACCCCGACATAAAGAGGGGTCTGTGCCTCTTCCCCGGTCTTGTTCTCCCGGCGATAGACCATCTTCTGGGCGGGCTGGTACATCTGGGCCAGGGGACCGGACACATAGAGGTCCTGGTCGATGGGTTCGTTGTAGTGCACGAAGACCTTGTCGGGGTTCTTGATCTTGACCTGGCCCTTGATGCGCTGGACCTGGCCCGAGAGGGCGTCCTTCATTTCCATCTTAAGGTCCATCTGGGCGTCCTTCACGCCCGACTGGGCGGCGTCCACCTTTTCGGAGATCTCCTCGACGGTCAGGGGTTTCTTGGCCTCGTCGGCCGAAAGGGAAACGGGAAGGACGAAGGAAAGGACCAGGAGGGCCGAACGGCCCATTTCACGCATTGTTCTCATCGAATTCCTCATCCCCGCCTTCCAAAGGTGCCTGTCCCCCGCCCCCTGGGACGAGGATCTTCCGGGGTTTGTTCCCATCGGCGGGGCCCACGACCCCCCGCATTTCCATGTCGTCCAGGAGCCGGGCCGCCCGGCTGTAGCCTACCTTTAGACGCCTTTGAAGCAAGGAAGTGGACGCCTGTTTGGCCCTGAGCACGATCTCCTTGGCCTGTTCGTAGAGTTCGTCCTCGGACTCCTCGGTGACCAGGTCCTTGGCCTTGGCCGGGTTGAGCTCCGCCGAGAAGATCGGGGCGCCCTGGGACTTCCAAAAGTCCACCAAACGCTCGATTTCTTCCAACGTAACATAGGCCCCCTGGAGCCGCAAGGGTTTGGGAGCGCCGGGCGGGAGGTAAAGCATGTCCCCGCGGCCCAAAAGCGCTTCCGCGCCGTTCATGTCGAGGATGGTGCGCGAGTCCACCTTGGACGCCACTTGGAAGGCGATGCGGCTGGGGAAGTTGGCCTTGATGATGCCCGTGATGACCTCGACCGACGGACGCTGGGTCGCCAGGCAAAGATGGATGCCCACCGCGCGGGCCATCTGGGCCAGCCGGGTGATGGATTCCTCCACCTGGTCCTTCGCCACCATCATCAGGTCCGCCAGCTCGTCCACGAGCACCACGATGTAATACATGGGGTAGATGTCCGTGTCGCCCGCCTCGCGCTTCTGGGCGACCTTGGCGTTGTAGCTGTCGATGTCCCGGGCGCCGATATGGGCCAACTGCTCGTAGCGCTCCTCCATCTCGCGCACCAGCCACTTCAAGGCCAGGTGGGCCTGTTTGGAATCGTTCATGACGGGCAGGGCAAGGTGGGGCAGGCCCTGGTAGATGGTCATCTCCACCCGTTTCGGGTCCACCAGGACCAGGCGCATTTCCTCGGGCGTGTACTTGAAGATGAGGCTGGCGATGAGGGTGTTCACGCAGACGCTCTTGCCCGAACCCGTGGACCCGGCGATGAGCACGTGGGGCATCTCCTTCAAGGAGGCGATGAAGGTGGCGCCCGCGATGTCCTTGCCCAGCGCCACGCCCAGTTTCTTTTTGGACGCCAGGAACTCCTCCTGGGAAATGAGCTCCTTGAAGGTGACCAACCGGCCTTGGGCGTTGGGCACCTCGATGCCCACGGTGGCCTTGCCCGGAATGGGCGCCACCACCCGCACCTGGCCGCACTTCAAGGCCAGGGCCAGGTCGTCGGCCAAGGACGCGATGCGGGTGATCTTGACCCCCGCCGCGGGTTGGACCTCGTATTGGGTCACGGTCGGTCCGGGGTTCACGCCCACCACGGTGGCCTCGACGCCGAAATTGGTGAGGGTCTCCTTCAAGGTGCGGCTCACCCCCTCGAAATCGGCCACCATCTTGTCGTTGGGATCCTCCACGGTCTTGAGGATATGCACGGCAGGCAGCTGCCATGAGCGGACGACCCGGGCCGGTTTCTTTTCTTCCTCCGGTTCCTCCTCGGCCATCTCGATACTGGCGGCCTCCATCTTTTGCTTCAGGCTCATGGCCTCCGGACCCGTCCCCTTGGCCTCCGCCAGCGCGGCGGAGACCACATCCTCCGCGGGCCCGGGCATGGGCGGAACGGGGGTCTCCTCCGCCTCACCGGTGAAGAGGGGGCGCGAACGGACCGAAGGTTTCTCCACCCGGGAGACCGGGGCCGGCGACAGGACCGTCGCGGGAGCGGGCCGGGATAGGGCGGGTTTTTCGCTGGGGCGTTCCGGGGCCTTCTCCACCCCCAGTTTCCGGCGGCCTTCCTCCCCGATCTTCTTTTCCTGGCGCCGGTCCTTCCAGGCCTGGAGAGCGGCCGAAAGCCTTTCCTGCAGGGTCGCCAGGGCCTCGAAGCCGTGCTCGCGGAACCAGTTGCCGCCGCGGCTCAACCCGTTGACGGTGCTCTTGGCGGCGGTCAAGAGATGCTCCTCTTTCTCCAAAAGCCAGGCGGCCAGGATCAGCACCAGCACCCCCACGACCACCGACCCCACGGGGCTGAAGACGCCGATGAGCCAGTCCCCCATGTGGATGCCGATCCACCCGCCCCACTCCACGCCGTCGAGCATTTGGCGGCCGGGCCAGAGGACCCGGGTGATGGAACAAAAGGAAAGGAGGGCCAGGATCAAACCCAGGATCTTGAACCCGGGCTCGACCAGGGGTTCCTTACGCAGGCGGTGAAGGGTGAGACGGAGGAAAAGGAAGGGGAAGAGCCAGGCCCAAAGACCGAAACCGTAATAAAGGAAGGAGCCGACCAGGGCGCCCGCCGGTCCCAAAAGGTTATGCCTGGACCCGGTCGGGACGAGGGAGAGGGCGGTCAAAAGGCAGAAACTTCCGGTCAGAAGGACCGCCAGGAACTGGCGGCGTTTCGTGTCGGCCATTTAGGGGACCACGGAAAGGCACCGGGAGGGACCCGGCGGGAGCGTTTTGAGGGAGTTCGTTAACAAAACCTTCATGGAACGAAAGTATAGCCGAGACGCAGCGGCCTTTTGAAGATATTTGTTTTCCGGGCCTTCGGTTACAATTTTGGCGACGCGCATCCCCGCCTGCGAGGCCGACCTTGTTCTTCCTGACCATCGCCCGCGACATCATCCTTCCCATCTTCCTGGTCATGGCCCTCGGCTTCTGGACCTACCAGAAGTTCCACATCGACCTGGCCACCCTCTCCAAGCTCAACTTCTACGTCTTCGTGCCGGCCTTCATGTTCTATAGCCTGCTCATCTTCAAGCCCGGCAACCGCGAGATGGCCGACAGCGTCCTGTTCAACACCCTTTTGGCCTGCGCCAACTTCGGGGCCGCCTATGCCCTGGGCCGCTGGCTCAAGCTCAGGGCCAGCCTGGCCGCCTCGGCCACCCTGGGCGTGATGATCTTCAACTCCGCCAATTACGGGATCCCGGTGGTCCAATTGGCCTTCCAGGGCGAAGGGGTGGCCATCCAGGTCATCACCATCACCGCCATGAACGTGCTGACCTATACCCTGGGGATCCTTGTCGCGGGCGGCTGGAGCGAATGGCGCAAGGGCCTTCAGAGCATCATCCGGATGCCCATTATTTATTCCCTCATCGCCGCCCTATTGCTTCGGGCGGTGGACTGGGACCCGCCCGACGCCATCATCACCCCCTTGAAATGGGTCTCCGACGGCATGCTCCCCATCGCGCTTTTGACCCTGGGGGCCCAGTTGGGGAAAAGCGGGGTTTCCCTCCGGCACCCCCGGGAGGTCTGGGTCACGACCGCCGCGCGGCTCCTTCTTTCCCCCTTCCTGGCCTTCCTGATCATCCAACTCATGGGGCTCCACGGGCTCCTGGCGCGGGTCCTTTTCGTCTCCAGCGCCTTCCCCACCGCCGTCGCGGTGGTCCTTTTCGGGATCGAATACGACAAGGAGCCCCATTTCGCCGCGGCCGTGGTCTCCATCACCACCCTGGTCTCGGCCGTGACCGTCACGCTGATCATCAGCCTCTCCGCCTCGCTCTTTTGAAACGCGCCACCCGAAAACCCAAGCGGACCGCCCCCAAGGATCTCTGGAAGAATCCCTCGTATAAGAACATGCTCAATCCCTACGAAAGCAAATACCCCCAACCCAAGAGGACCGCCCACCCCCCGAGGAAAAAGCAACGATGATCCGCCCCCAAAAGAACCGGTTCCGGAAGTTGCGGGCTCTCGATGGCCGGTGGGAATTCCGCAAGGACCCCATGGACCTGGGCCTCAGGAAGGGTTGGGGAAAAGGCTTCAAGAAGGACCGGTTCCTCCCCGTCCCCGCCAGTTGGAACGAGCAGGCCCAGGACCTCTGGGACTATCTGGGCCCCGGCTGGTATCAAACCACCTTTCGGCCTTTTTCATCCCCTCGCGGTTCCAGGACCTTCCTGCGCTTCGGGTCGGTCCATTACCACGCCACCGTCTGGTTGAACGGGCTTAGGCTCGGTTCGCACGAGGGAGGACATCTTCCTTTCCAGTTCGAGGTCACTGACATCCCAAGGAAAGGCATGGATCGTCTGGTGGTGCGGGTCGAGGGCCTTTTGCGGCCCGACCGGGTCCCGCCCGGCAACGTCCCCTTTCATCCCAAGGATGCTTTCAACAACCAATTCAACCCGCCCGCCTCCTTCGACTTCTTCCCCTATTGCGGTATCCAACGAGAGGTCGTCCTTTACAGCACGCCGAAAGAATCCGTCCGGGACCTGACGGTCTCGACCCGCTCGGATGGTCCCACCGGCTTGGTGCATGTCCAGGTGGCGGCTCCCGAGGGATCTGAATTCCGGATGAAGCTTTCCGGCCATGGGCGGCCCCTCCAGGTCGAAGGCCCCTCCCCCGAGACCGTCTTTCGGGTCCCCCAGGCCAAACTTTGGGCCCCAGGTTCCCCATCCCTTTATGGTCTGACGGTCGAACGGATGAAGAACGGCCGCCCGGTGGACCGGGTGGACCTTCCGGTCGGCATCCGGACCTTCGAGGTCCACGGGGAGAAATTGTTGCTGAATGGAAAACCCATTTCCCTGAAGGGCTTCGGAAGGCACGAGGATTCCCCCAGGTTGGGACGCGGCCTCACGGACCGGGAGCGGCAAAAGGATTTCCGGAACATGCTCGCTGTCGGGGCCAATTCCTACCGGACTTCCCACTATCCCTATTCCGAAAAGGACCTGGACCTGGCCGACCGGTTGGGATTCCTCGTCATCGACGAAACCCCGGCCGTGGGCCTTTTCTTCCGGAAAGAGGGACTGAAAAAACGGCTGGCCCTTTGCCGCCAAATGACCCGGGACATGATCGAACGCGACAAGAACCACCCCAGTGTGGTCATGTGGAGCCTGGCCAATGAGCCCCATTCCCACCGGCCCGCGGCCCTTCCCTTCTTCAAGGACTTGGCCAGTTTGGCCCGGACCTTGGACCCCACCCGTCCCGTGACCCTGGTCAGTTATTTGGGAACCAAGGAAGCGTCCTTCTCGTTCCTGGATACGGTCTGTGTGAACCGCTATTTCGGTTGGTACTCGGAACCGGGCGACTTGGCAAAAGCCCTACCCCGGCTTTCCAAGGATCTGGACTCCATGGGTCGGCGGTTCAAAAAGCCGGTATTGGTCACCGAATTCGGCGCCGACGCCATTCCCGGAAGCCACGCGGACCCGCCCGCGCTCTTCAGCGAGGAATACCAAGCCGCCCTGATCGATGGCTATTTGAGGATCATGGCCCGCAAGCCCTTCGTAGCCGGGGCCCACGTCTGGAACCTGAACGACTTCCGCACCGCCCAGGCCACGCACCGGCCCAACGGCATGAACTATAAGGGGGTCTTTGGCCGGGACCGGAAACCGAAAAAAGCCGTTCGGGTCCTGAAAAGGGCCTGGAAAGGGGACCGGTAAAAGGTTGAAAACCGGGGAAAGACGTCCAAATCCCCGAGTATCCATTTCAAGGAGGATTCGATGAAAGCTTTCGTATCCGGTGTCGTGGTGACCCTCTTGGCCCTGTTGTTCGGGGGCTACCTTTTCATTTCCATGGGCCTCATGCCCGCCAACGCGGACGGCAAGCCTCCGGCGATCGAGAAATGGATGGCCCGCAAGTCCCTCCACGCTTCCATCGACCGGGAATCACCCAAAGGGGCCGTGCCGATGGCGCTGACCGACGCCAATCTGAAGGAAGGGATCAAGCTCTACGCGCAGAACTGCGCCGTCTGCCACGGGGCCTCCGACGGGCAAGCCTCCAACATCGCGATGGGCCTTTACCAGCACGCCCCCCAATTGGCCAAGCATGGGGTCGAGGACGATCCCGAGGGTGAGATCTTCTGGAAGGTCAAGCATGGGATCCGGCTGACCGGGATGCCGGCCTTCAGCCCGACCTTGAACGACGATCAGATCTGGAAAATGGTGCTCTTCCTCAAGCATATGGATTCCCTGACCCCGGCGGTCCAAAAGGATTGGAAGGCCATCAAGAGCGTGAAGAACGGCTAAGGCAGGTTCAGGCCGACTCGTATTTGCGGACGCCCGCCGAATAGGTGACCAGCATTTGGGCGTCCGTGGCCCCGAGGTTCCGGACCGAATGGACCGTTCCGGCGGGGACGAAGACCGAGTCCCCCGCCTGGAGGACCTTCTTCTCGCCGCCGGAGACCTGTTCCACCGACCCACGGGTCAGCAGAAGGAATTCGTTGCAGTTGGGGTGGGAATGGGCCGGGGAAAGCTCCCCGCCCTTCACGGTCATGACCGCCACGCTCATGTCGGCGCCCGGGGCGATGGAGTCGTCCAACAACCACTCCATGCTCCCCCAGTCCATCTCACTGAGCTTGCTTTCCAACGGCCACTTCAAGGGATTCTTGGGTTCCATCATCGTTCACCTGTCCGGACGGCTGGTCACTTGGAATACCCCTACCATTGCCTTTTTGTTTCATCGAAATCAAGTATTTCTGATAAAACATCCAAGGCATCCTGAATTGACCCGCCTTTCCTTCCAGGAGCATGACTTGAAACATTTATCCCGCGTTGTCGTCCCGCTTGTGCTGGCCTATTGCACCATCCTTTTCTTCTATGTCCTCCTGCAAAGGGCCATGATCTTCCATCCCGTGGCCCGCAACGGCACCACCCCCGTCCAGTTCGGCCTGAAGAACTACCAGGAAGTGTCCTTCGCCTCCGGGGACGGGGTCTCCCTGACCGGCTGGTGGGTCGAGCACCCCAAGGCGGACCCGAAACGGCCCGTCCTCCTTTATTGCCACGGGAACGCCGATTGCCTCTCCGACCTGGCCCAGGTGGCCAAGATCTTCTACGACTTCGGCTTCGACACCCTCCTCTTCGATTACCGCAGCTATGGCGACAGCCAGAAGGCCCCCTTGAGCGAGGCCGCGCTCGACGGCGACGCCCTCGCGGCCTATATCTGGCTCAAGACCAAGGACATCCCCGAGGATCGCATCTTCATCTGGGGCCATTCCCTCGGCTCCTCGGTGGCCGCCCAATTGGCCACCAAGGTCCAACCCGCCGGGCTCATCCTGGAAGGGGCTTTCCCCTCGGTGCTTTCCGTGAGCCGCCAAAGGAAACCCTGGCTCCTGGTGGCCGATTTCATGGTGAAGGACAAGTTCGAGACGGAGAAATACGTGCAGGCAAGGACTTGCCCGCTCCTGGAGACCCACGCGGAAAAGGACACCATCATCCCGGAAAGCCTGGGAAGACAGGTCTTTGAGGAAGCTGCGCCCCCCAAGCAATGGCTGGAGATCAAGGGGATCGATCACAACAGCTTCCCCAGCGTGGCCTACCAATATAAGAAGCCCATCATGGATTTCGTGAAGGCCACCCTGAAGGCCCACCAAGACTAGGGCTGGACCAACCCCATCTTGACCCGTTTATTGTTGTCGATCAGTTCCAAGAGCCGGATGAGGGGAAGGCCCGTGAAGGAATCCAAGGTCATATCCACCTGGTCCGCCATGGGCGGATGCCCCACGCAGAAAATACCCGCCGCTTTCGCCGCCTCGACCCCCACCGTCTTGCTTTCAAAAGCCACCACCCGCCAGGGCTTGACCCCCAGCATGTCCATCGTGAGCTGGTGCAGTTCCGGGGAGGGCTTCAGGTTCTTCACGTCCTCAGCACAGCGGATGTTGTCAAAATCCTCCGCCAGGTTCAAGCGGTGGAGTTCGGGCATGATCTCCTGGGTCTTGCGGTTGGTGGTCAGGGAGAGTCGGACCTCGTAACTGCGGAGGGTCCTCAGGCAATCCTTCAAGGCGGTCAGGGGGGTGGGGTCTTCATAATCTTTCTTGTCGTAACCCAGGTTCTGGGCCTCGGCCATGACCCATTCGAAGTCGAAGATGAGCGCTTTGGTCAGCCAATAGCTTTCGGGAACAGGCCCCCCAAAGGGGGTGCCGCGGGGATTGTTGATATCGGAAGGGCCGTAGGAAACAGGGCTCAATTACCAATCCACTCTAGTCACCAAATTTTTCCACAACTTTCGATTCAAACAACTTTTTTACTTTCGGTTGAAGCAAATACACCAATGCAAATATAAAAAAAACGTTTCCGATTACCCACCTCATCGAGACACGAAAATGATGCTGTTGATAAATTACAAAAATTGTTCCGGTAACTCTTGCAATAACTATAAGACCATAAATTATTATGGCGTAAATCCATCCCCATTTAACCATCTTCCATAATCCATAAGCTGTAGCAATTAAGAAGAGACAGCAAGTAAAGGTAGCAGAAAGTCCCCCAACGGCTTTCATCATCCCTACTGCCCCAGGAGAGAAGGCCTGGTAAATTGTAGATAAATTATTGAAAAGTAAAGAAATACCATAAAGCCCAGCCGCCAAAGAAGAAACCGAAAGAAAAGTTATTCCAAAAGGTCGGTTTTGCTTAATAAGTCCCAAAAAAATATCCTCAAAAAATTTTAATTACCTAATTTATTTTTCAAAACATCATTTACCAACTTAGGGTTCGCTTTGCCTTGGCTGGCCTGCATGACCTTGCCCACCAGGAAGCCGATGACGCCCTGCTTGCCGCCCTTGTAGTCGGCCACCACGCTGGGGTTCTCGGAGAGGACCTTATCCACCGCCGCTTCGATGGCTTTGGGGTCCGAGACCTGGGCCATGCCCCGGCTCTTCACCACCTCGGCGGGCGAAACACCCAGGTCGAACATCTCGGCGAAGACTTCCTTGGCCTGTTTGCTGTTGATCGTGCCGCCCTCGACCAGGTCCACCAGCTCGGCCAGCTTCTTCTGGTCGAACTTGAGGTCCTTCAGGCCCTTTTCCTGCTCCTTCATCTTGGCGGCCATGTCCCCCATCATCCAATTGGCGAAACCCTTGGGGCTCTTGGAGAGCTTGGCGCCGGCCTCGAACCAGTCGGCCAGTTCCTGTTCCGAGGTCAATACCCCGGCATCGTAGGGGGTCAGGCCATAGGCCTTACAGAGGCGTTCCCGCTTGGCGCCCGGCAGTTCGGGCAGGGCTTGCTTGATCTTCTGGACATAATCCTCGTTCAGGACGATGGGCACCAGGTCGGGCTCGGGGAAATAGCGGTAATCATGGGCCTCTTCCTTGGAGCGCATGGGCTTGGTCTTGTTCTCGGTCACGTCCCAGAGGCGGGATTCCTGCACCACCCGCTCGCCCTTTTCGAGCAGGGCGATCTGGCGCTTGATCTCGTATTCCATGGCCTGCTTGGCGAAGCGGAAACTGTTCATGTTCTTGATCTCGGCCTTGGTGCCGAATTTCTCCTGCCCCTTGGGCCGCACGGACACGTTGGCGTCGCAGCGGAGGGACCCTTCCTCCATGTTGCAGTCCGACACTCCCGTATAGAGGAGGATGCTTTTGAGCTCCGTCAGGTAGGCATAGGCTTCCTCGGCGCTGCGGATATCGGGCTCGGACACGATCTCGACCAGGGGGATGCCGGCCCGGTTGTAGTCGGCCAGGGAATAATCGGAAGAATCCAGCCGCCCTGCTTTGCCGCCCTGGTGGACGAGCTTGCCCGCGTCCTCTTCCAAATGGGCCCGGGTGATGCCGATGCGCTTGGTCCCCTCTTTGGTCGTGATCTCCAAATGGCCGTCGTAATTCAACGGCTTGTCGTATTGGGAGATCTGGTAGGCCTTGGCCAGGTCCGGGTAATAGTAGTTCTTACGGTCCATCTTGGAGTATTTGGAAATGGTGCAGTTGAGGGCATGGCCGATCTTGACCGCGAATTCCACGGCCTTGGCGTTCATGACGGGAAGGGTCCCGGGGAGCCCCAGGCAGATGGGACAGACCTGGGTATTGGAATCGTTCCCGAAAACGGTCGGGCAACCGCAGAAGAGCTTGGTATTGGTCTTCAGTTCGACATGGACCTCAAGGCCGATGACCGGTTCCCATTCCATTGGAAATTCTCCATTTTTCCTTCGCTTTCGAACTCATTTATTCGAAAGCGCGCTAGTAACTTTATTTTCAATGTGCCGATGCGACTTTGCATCGGCGCGCCTGGTTAACTCTCTTTAAGCGTCGGTTTCCTCTTATGCCAGTCAGTGGACTGTTCATAGGCATAGGCGGTCTTCAAGAGGGTGGATTCGTCAAAAGCCTTGCCGATGAGCTGGAGGCCGATGGGCAGGCCCGCCTTGGAAAGGCCGCAGGGCACCGATAGGCCCGGAAGCCCGGTGATATTGATGGAAACGGTGAACACATCCTCGAGATACATGGTCAATGGGTCACCCGTCTTTTCCCCGAAGCGGAAGGCCGGGTTGGGGGCGGTCGGGGTGGCGATGACATCCACCTTCTCGAAGGCCTTGTCGTAGTCCTGCTTGATGAGGCGGCGGACCTTCAGCGCTTTCAGGTAATAAGCGTCGTAGTAGCCGGAAGAAAGGGCGTAAGTGCCCAGCATGATGCGGCGCTTCACTTCGGGGCCGAAGCCCGCCGCGCGGGTCTTGGAGAACATCTCCACGATGTTCTCGCCCGGCTCGCGGAACCCGTAACGGACCCCGTCATAGCGGGCCAGGTTGGACGAGGCTTCCGAGGGAGCCAACACATAGTAAGCCGCCAGGCCGTAGGGGGACGCGGGCAGGGAGACTTCCACGATCTCGGCGCCCAGTTGCTTCAACTGATCGATGGCCGCCTTGACCGCGCTGGAAACCTCAGGATTGAGCCCTTCCGGGAAGAATTCCTTGGGGATCCCGACCTTCAATCCTTTGATGGACTTCTTCATCTCGGCCCCATAGTCGGGAACAGGAACGTCGGCGGAGGTGGAATCCATCGGGTCATGGCCCGCGATAGCCTTCAAGAGGATGCCGCAATCCTCCACATCCTTGGCGAAGGGACCGATCTGGTCCAGGGAAGAAGCAAAGGCAATGAGCCCGTAGCGGGAAACGCGGCCATAGGTGGGTTTGAGCCCCACGATGCCGCAAAGGGCGGCGGGCTGGCGGATGGAGCCCCCAGTATCGGAACCCAGGGAGCCGAAAGCCTGGTCGGCGGAAACACAGGCGGCGGAGCCGCCCGAAGAGCCGCCCGGCACACAACGCAGGTCCCAGGGGTTCTTGGTCTTCTTGTAATAGGAGGTCTCGGTCGAAGATCCCATGGCGAATTCGTCCATGTTGGTCTTCCCCACCGAAACGGCCCCAGCCCGGTAAAGCCGCTCGACCACCGTGGCGTTATAGGGAGGGATGAAGTTCTCCAACATGCGGGAAGCGCAGGTGGTGCGGACACCCTGGGTGCAAAGCAGGTCCTTGATGCCTAGGGGAACGCCGGTGAGCAGGGTGATATCGGTCCCCGAGGCCAGGCGCTTGTCGGCCTCGGCGGCCTGTTTCAGGGCCCCGTCCCGGGTGACGGTGATGAAGGCCTGCACCTTGGGTTCGACCGCTTCCAGGTGGTCCAGGGCGGCCCGGGTCAACTCGACCGAGGAGACCTTCTTGGCCTTTAGGTCCGCCGAGATCTCGTGGATGGTTTTATGGAGCAGTTCGTTTTTCATTTTTCTCATTTATCCCGGGTGACCCGTTCGACTCGCTTCGGTCGCTCAGGGTGCCCAAAATTCCATTATTGGATTCACATAATTTTGGGCACTTTGAAATGCCCGCTCTGGGGTTCCGGCGCGTTGGACAGGACCTCGGCTTGGGTCAGGCTGGGGCGGATCTCATCGGGGCGGAAGACATTCTTCACGTCCAAGGGATGGGTCAAGGGTTCCACGTTGGAGGTATCGAGCTTGCCCAATTGTTCGACGTATTCCAGGATGTTCGCCAACTGCTGGGTGTAGCGGCCGACCTCTTCGTCGGTCACCTGGAGGCGGGCCAGTTTGGCCACGTATTGGACGTCTTTTTCGGAAAGGGACAAGTCTTTCTCCTTGGCTGGGGGCCGTTATCTTGCCAGAAGAAGCCCCAAAGGACAATCTTTTCGGCCTTTTGGGGGCCTTCGGCGTTCTATAGTAAGCCCATGAAAGCGCGCGCCCTTTTTTCCGGCTTCGTCCTTCTCTTGGGTGGCCTGCTTTGCGGATGCGCGACCTCGAAACCTTCGCTCGCCATTCCCGCTTCCGATTCCCCGCAGCGTTCCTTCGCCCCGGCCCCGCCCACGGTCATCCGCATGCCCGTGAAACTCGCCTTCCCCAAGGTCACCGACCTGCCCAAGGACATCCCCCAATGGCTGGACCAGGAGGTCCATCGGGTGAACAGGCTCCTGCAGACCAAGGTCAAGGACCTGGGATGGAAACTTTCCGCCCTGCGCGGGGCGACCGACCTGGAGAAACTCCCCAAGCTCTGGGACGCCATGCAGGAACCCATCTTCCTCGAGAAGAACATCTGGCTGCTGATCCGTCCCGAAGCCTTGAGCAGCGGGGTCGCCCAAGCCGATCCCAAGAACCCCTTCCTTTGGAACCTGGTGCTGGAAATGACCGCCCATCCCCAGGTGGTCTTCGGGCCCGAACCCCAGGTCACCCTCCGGAAGCTCCCGCCCTTCGGTCTTTACAAGTTCGGCCCGGAAGGTTTCCACGCGGTCGGCGATACGACCGTCAGCTTTAAGGAAGCCAACCGCATCCTGGCGGACCCCAAGAACGGATTGGTGAATTACCGCATCAAGGGGACCGGCAGTTACCGCCTCAAGGTGAAAGGCGTGAAGCTCTACGGGTCCCAGGGCGAGGTCATCGCCCAGACCCTCATCGAGTATTACCCGCTCATCAATTTCGATGGGGAACCCTCCCAAATGACCATCTATTTCCGGGGGCATCCCACCTTCAACCCCCATAACGAGATCTTTTATTTGAAGGACCTGGATTTCGACGTGAAGACCGGGGACCTGCTGATGCAGGTGGCCAATTGGATCCTGAAATCGGACATCCGCGACGCCTTGCGGAAAAAAGCCCGCATCCCGGTGGAAGGGAAGCTGGAACAACTGCGCCAAAGGATGAACGTGGTCCTGAACCGTCCGGTCGGACAGCACGCGAGCCTGAAGACCGACATGGAATCCTTCCGGATCCTGGAAGCCTTCGTGGACCGGGACGGCATCCGGGCCCGGATGTCCCTGGACGGCACCGCCCAACTGGAGCTCCTGGACCGCTAGGTCCGGCCAGGGTCATTGCTTCGGCCGACGGGGCCGGACTATCCTTGGCGAAGAGCCATGAACAAACCCACCCTCCCAAAATTCCCCACGGCCCCCTCGCCTGAGGAGGCCATGCCGCCCGCCGCCGGATGGCGGCGTATCTTCGCCTCCCTTAAAGTCCCCAATTACCGTTATTTCTACATGGGCCAGTTCATTTCCATGATCGGCACCTGGGTCCGGATGGCGGCGCTGGGCTGGATCGCCTACCAGATGAGCGGCTCCGAATTCATCTTGGGCCTGGTCGCCACTCTCAATGCCCTGCCTATGGTGCTCTTCTCGGTCTGGGCGGGTTCCCTGGCGGACCGGATCCCCAAGCTGCGCATGTTCACCGCCACCAGTTGGGTCGCGATGCTCTCGTCCCTCCTGCTTTCCTATTTCCTTTTCCAGGGACAGGCCTCGGTTTCCTACCTGCTGGTCTTCTCGCTCTTCTGGGGCCTGGCCACGGCCTTCGAGGTCCCCTCGAGGCAGGCCATGATCGTCGAACTGGTCGGGGCCAAGGACCTCACCAACGCCATCGCCTTGAACAGCGCCATGGTGAACGCCACCCGCATCCTGGGGCCGGCGGTGGCCGGGGTCCTCATCGCGCGGCTGGGAGCGGCCTGGTGCTTCCTCTTGGACGGCCTAAGCTATCTGGCCGTCCTCTACGCCATCCACAACATCCGCATCACCCTCCCACCCGTGAAATTCCGCCAAAAGGGGTGGGATCATTTGCTGGAGGGGATCCGTTACGTCCGCCGCAACCCCTCGGTCTTCCGGACCCTTTCCCTTTTGCTGGTCATGAGCACCTGCGCCTGGCCCTACATTTCCCAGTTGCCCGCCGTGGCCAAGGCCCAGTTGGGGATGAACGCGGAAGGCTACGGCTGGCTGGCGGCCATCAACGGCCTGGGGGCCTGCGCGGCGGCCCTGACGGTGGCCGCCCTGGGCGACCGGCCCTTCAAGGACCGGCAGGTCTTTTGGGGGATCCTTTTGTTCGGGACAGCGATCCTGCTCTTCGGCCTGCAACACCATCCTCTCGGCGCGGCCTTCTTCCTCTTCTTCTGCGGCTATGGGGTGATCCTTTTCTTCTCCACCAGTAACAGCCTGATCCAATCCGAGACCCCCAATGAACTCAGGGGCCGGGTCATGGGCCTCTGGGCCCTGGGATTCGGGGGCGGGGCCCCCTTCGGCAGTTTCCTCATCGGGTTATTGGCGGATCATGTGGGGGCCAACCACGCGCTCCAGGCCGGAGGGGCCATAAGCCTTCTTTTGAGCTGGCTGGTCTTCAGGCGCTTCAGGACAGACTATAAGAGGTGATGTTGGAGGAAGCCCAGGGTCAGGGCCCAGGCGGAGGCGGCGGAGGCCGAATGGAAGGCCGAACGCTCGTCGCAGTTGAAACCGTGGCCCGCCTCGGAGAACTCGGCCGAGACGAAATCCTTCCCCGCCGCCCGAAGGGCGTCGGTCAGTTCCTTTACCTTATCCGGCGGGGTGGATCTGTCCTTGCCGCCCCATAAAAGCAACAGGGGCGCCTTCTGGTCCTTGGCGACCGGGATGAACTGGGACAGGATGCGGCTTCCATAGAACGAGACCGCGCATTTCAAGGGAAGGACGGTGTTGGTCCCGAAGGCCACCATGCCCCCGAAGCAGAACCCCACCGCCGCGATGGGGCGCTCTCCGATCCCCCCTTCGCCCTTCAGCCATTCATAGGCCGCCCTCACGTCCGCGTTGATGTTCTCGGGGATCAAAGCTTCCATATGGGGTTTGGAGGCCGGGTAGTCGTCATAGTTCCCTTCCCAACCGGCCGGAGCCGTGCGATGGAATATCTCCGGAGCGATGGCCAGATAGCCTTCCTGGGCCAAGCGCCGGCAGATGTTCTTGATATGGCGGTTCACCCCGAAGATCTCCTGGAAGACCAGGATGCCGCGCCGGGCGGGCTCTTCGGGCCCGGCCACGAAGGCGGCCATGTCGGTGCCGTCGGCGACGGGAAGGATGATGGTCTTTTCCTGCGTGTCCCCCGTCATTCCACCTTCTCCAATTTGGCGATCTTGGCCAAGAGCTGCTTCTTCCCATGGTTCGGGAAGGAGACCGTCACCTTCAGGTTCTCTCCGGACCCATTGAGCGCCAGCACCATGCCCTTGCCGAACTTGCTATGCCGGACCGTATCGCCCAAGCTGTAAGGCGCCATGACCGGATCGTCGTCCCATTCCGGGTCCTTCAATTCGTCGAAGTCTTTGGATTTGGCGTCCTTGACCTCGTAAAGTCCGCCTTCGGTGGCCACGATCCTCGCCGCCTTGCCCGTCACCTGGATCATTTCCTTGGGGATCTCGGAAAGGAACCGGGAAGGGGCCCGCCATTGGGGACTTCCATAGACATAGCGGCAGGCCGCACCCGTCATATAAAGGACATCCATGGCCCGCGTCATTCCGACGTAGCAGAGCCGCCTTTCCTCCTGCACTTCTTCGTCGGCCTCCATCGAATTGTTATGCGGAAAAAGGCCTTCTTCCATGCCCGTGATGAAGACGATGGGGTATTCCAACCCCTTGGCGTTGTGCATGGTCATGAGGGTCACGCAATTCTTCTTGTCCTCCAGCTTGTCCGCGTCGGCGAAGAGGGAGACCTGGTCCAGATAGCCTTCCAGGGTGGGGTTCTCCTGCCCCTGCTCGTAATCGACGACCGAGTTCACCAATTCCTTCAGGTTCTCCGCCCGCATCTTGGCTTCCAGGGTGTCCTCGCTGGCCAGCTCGGTCAGATAGCCCGAGCGCTCCAGGACCTTTTTCACGAACTCCGAAGGCTTCAACCCGTCCTTTTCGGCCATCAAACCGTCCATCATCCCCGCGAAGGCGGCCAGGGCGTTGGTGGTCTTCTTGGGGAATTCCCCCTTCACCGCCCCCTGCCGCACGGCCTCCAAAAGGGTGAGGTCCTGGGCCTTGGCCGATTCCTCCAGCTTGGCGACCGTGCCGCTCCCGATGCCCCGGATGGGCACGTTGATCATGCGACGCAGCGACACCGAGTCCTTCGGGTTCACCAGCACATGCAGGTAGGCCACCAGGTCCTTCACTTCCTTGCGGTCGTAGAACTTCAACCCCCCCACGATGATGTAGGGGATGTTATGCCGGCGGCAGGCGTCCTCCAGCACCCGGGACTGGGCGTTGGTGCGGTAAAGGATGGCCACGTGGCGGAAGGACCGGCCCGGCTGGGCCAGCCGCTCGTAGAGGGTCTTCACCACGAATTCGGCCTCGTCCTTGTCGTCCTCCGCCTGGTAATAGGTGGGGGTCTCCCCCATCTCCCGGAGCGAGAAAAGCTCCTTCTCCTTGCGTTGGGAATTGTTGCGGATGACCGATTGGGCCGCCTGGATGATGGACTTGGTGGAGCGGTAGTTCTGCTGGAGCTTGAAGACCTTGGCGCCCGGAAAATCCTGTTCGAAGCGCAGGATGTTTCGGATGTCCGCCCCCCGCCAGCCGTAGATGGACTGGTCCGGGTCGCCCACCACGTAGAGGTTGTTCAGAGGGTGGGCGATGGCCGCGATGAGCTGGTATTGGGCCATATTGATGTCCTGGTACTCGTCCACCTGGATGTACTCGAACCGCTTGCGGTAACTTTCCAGGATGTCCGGGTATTGCTTCATGAGAAGAACCCCGTTGAAGAGCAGGTCATCGAAATCCATGGCGTTGTTCTCGCGCAGCTTCTGCTGGTAGCGGGGGTAGATCTGGGCCACCCGTTCCTGGAAGACCCCGGCCACCAGTTCCTCGTACTCCTTGGGGTTTTTCAGCTCGTTCTTGGCGGCGCTGATGTGGGAATGGACCGCGTAGGGATGCACCTGCTTTTCGTCCCATTTCAGGTCCCAGAGGCATTCCTTGATCACCGCTTTTTGGTCGGAATCGTCATAAATGGTGAATCCGGGCTGATAGCCCAGTTTATCCGCGTGGAGCTTGAGGATGGTCAGGCAGAGGCGGTGGAAAGTGCCGATGAAGAGTTCGCGGGCCTTGAGGGGTCCTGCCAAGTTGTTGATGCGGTCCCGCATCTCCTGGGCGGCCTTGTTGGTGAAGGTGACCGCCAGGATGCGGAAGGGGGAAACGTGGAGTTCCTCCATGAGCCGCAGCACCCGGTAGGTGATGACCCGGGTCTTGCCCGACCCCGCCCCCGCCAGGATGAGCGCCGGCCCGGCGGTATGGACGACCGCCTGCCGCTGTTCCTCATTGAGGTCTTGGATGAGCTTCTTCATGGGCCTTCGATCGGGGCCCGGGGGCCACGGGGATGGGAAAACAAAAAATCCCGCCCGGGAAGGGTAGGATTCGGGGATTCTGCAGGATTTGGTCGGGGAATTCTACAGGCTTTTGTCGACGTAACCGCGGATCATCTTCCGCATTTCCTCGTCGGCCACGATGAACTGGAGGCCCACCATGCCTTCGGCGGCCCAGGCCAGTTTGGAGTAGACATCCACCATGCGGTTCTTCTGGACCTGGAAATTGAGCTTGTAGATGTTGGACTTGGAGGAAAGGGACTGACCGCCCAGGCGGATGCCGCCTTCGCTCAAGTCCACCGAATTGACCGTGAGGGGCTTGTCCTGCACCTCGAAGACGTTGCCGGACTTGGATTCCACCACCGGATGGACCGTCACCGGGGTATCAAAATGGGCCCGCTTGTACTTCCGTCTTTCGGACCCACTGTCATGCTTGGCGCTCATGTAAAACCTCATCCCACTTGGGTAAAACGGTAAAATAAATATAGCCCAAAAATTGGTGTAGAGGTAAAACGATTTTAATTGGCAAATTTTTCCGGAAGGATTCCTGTTATTAAGGCTATGGTTTGAAGACCTCGACAAAATACGCGGTCGAAGGCCATTGGATGGTCAAATTGGTTTTGGCCCATTTAACCGGGACATGGATGTTCAACGGTTGTCCATCCCACCCGAGGGCGCGCACTTTCAAAGCCGGGTCCTTCTGATAACGGAAAAGGGTGATCTTGGCCCGGGCAGGTTCCAACAGGATGGGCGCCCGGCCTTTCTCCATCAGCTTGGTCTTGAGCGCGTTATAGACCTGGCCGCTGTTCTCCATCCGGGTGGCGGCGGTGAGGAGCATGTGGGTCGAGGCCCAAAGGTTGGTCTTATTGAGCGAGATGAGGGAAAAAACCGCGTAACGGTTCTCCGATTCCACCTGCCAGACCGGGCTTTTGAGTTTCCGGTGGGCCAAGAATCCCGCCACGACCTGAAGCCGGGTGCTGGAGACCTCGTAAAGGCCCACGTTGCCCTGCCAATGGATCTGTTCCGTATCGGTGACCAGGGAACGGGTTTTATCCTGGACCTTTCCCTTGAGGACCCCCGAGGGGTCGTTCTTGAACTTCCCATCTTCCGGCTGGAGGCCGGAAGGGTGCACAAGAAGGCGCAAGGGGTCGGTTTCCTTCCCCGCCACCTGCATCCGTCCCTCTTTGAGGTCCCCCCGCAAATAAGCCAATGAGGCGACGGGCCATTGGGATGTCAGGAAGGGCTTGTCGTCCAGGCCATCCCCCCATTGGAGCCCTTGGGCCCCGTCGGCGGGGGAGAATTCCATCCCGGCCACGGCCGGCAGGCCCTGAAAGAACGCGTTGGTCGCCACCACCAGGGGCATTTCGGAGAGATATTCGTTCGGCCAGCCGCCGCTCCAAAGCAGGCCGAAAGGCGTTCCCCAAGTGCGCTGGGCGAGGGCCTGGACCAGGAGGCTCTTTTCAGGGGCCAGGACCATGGGCGAATCCTCGAAGGTGACCGGACCAGGGCCGGTTTCCCGCACCCCGTTCCAATCCGCCGAAACCCAGTTCAGGATCGTCTTGGGTAGGACGGCCCCATCGTCCAGGACACCGGCCGGCAGGAGTTTTTCCTCGCCCAGGAAGACCGTATAGATCCCCTTGGCTTTGAGTTGATCCAAAAAAGGCCGCAGGTTCGCGGGGACCGCCTGCCACTGCAGCGAGGGACCCTCCAGGACCGCCAAGTTGCATCCCAGGGCGGCAAGACGATCCACCCAGGCCATCAGCTCCTTCGGGTCCCGGGTCGTCCAGGAAGGCGACAATTTCGTTCCCCAGAAGCGTGCCAGGGTCCCGTCCTCGAAGGCCAAACGGTCCCCGTCGGCCTTCAGCTTCCCATGCTTGCCCGCTGGGGCTTCCAGCAAGGAGGACATGTCCAGCGCGGTCCCCATGACCGGGCTCGTTGGCGGCGTGTAAGGATTCCAATCCTTCGTATCCGTCTGGAAGGTCTTTTCCGGCTTGGGGGAGACCGGGGAGATCGGCCATTCCTTGTCCGATAGGGTCACGGCGAAAAGGATGGGCACGGGCATCCGGCCCAGGGAATGGAAGACCAAGGTCTCGATGGGAGCGTTGGGTCGGGGATTCTTCCAGTGATAAAGGCTCAGGCCCATGTCGGTGTTCTTGTATTTGTGCCACCAAGCCAGGGAACTTTCGGGTGTGTCATCCGCTCCCGTGAAGTTGGTGGTCTCGGCACCCACATGTAGGGGGATCAGGGCCACCTGGCCATCGGCATAGATCACCTCATATTCGGCGATGGTGGTGCGGGTATCGGTCCCGCCCCAACGGCAGGTGTGGAGGAAGTAAAGGGAATCCGCGGTGGCCCCTCCCGCAGGGATGGCGACCGCCTCCGGCAGGTCTTTCTTGGGGCGGCCCTTAAGAGCGATATAGGAACGGCCCTGGTTCTGGGTCCAATCCAGGAGTTGGAAGGGGATGCCCCGAAAGGTCTGGGGGCCCTGTGGGATATTGGCGAAGCCCTCTTTTTCCCTCGGATCCTCGACCCCATGGGTGTTCCCATAGAGGCTCTGGTTCGGGCCGAAATTAGCGGCCTTGGAAAGATCGAGGAAAACGGGCGCGGCCATCCCCATCGACGCCAACGACCAGAGGAGAAAGGCCGCCGTCGCGCGCATGGCTAGAGGAGCTTTTTGTAGCGGTAATGGCGGGTGATGATCGAGACCACCTCGTCGGGCCGGTCGGCCAGTTGCAACAGGTCCTGGTCCTTTTCGTCGATATAGCGCCGGTCGCCATAGACCGAGTCCCGGATCCAATCCAGGACCCCTTTCCAGTATTTCCGGTCCACCAGGATGATGGGCATGGGGTCGATCTTCCGGGTCTGCACCAGGGTCACCACCTCGAAAAGCTCGTCCATGGTTCCGAACCCGCCCGGCATCACGATGACCGCCGAGGTATAGCGCAGGAACATCACCTTGCGGATGAAGAAGTAATGGAAGTCCACCGGCAGATTGATGTAGGGGTTGGGCTTTTGCTCGAAGGGCAGTTCGATGTTGCAGCCCACCGACCGTCCCCCGGCCTCATGGGCGCCCCGGTTGGCTCCCTCCATGACCCCGGGCCCGCCCCCCGTGATCACCGAGAAGCCCTTCTTGGAAAGACGGAAGCCGATCTCCCGGGCCAGGCGGTAGTCCTTGGCGCTCTGTTGGGTACGGGCGGACCCGAAAATGGCCACTGCCGGGCGGATGTCCCGCAGGGCCTCGAAACCCTCCACGAACTCGGACATGATCTTGAACATCCGCCAGGTATCCTGCTCCTTGAACTCGTTGGCGATGAAAGGGTTGGTGGAGCCGTTGGTCTTGGGCCGGGGGCTGTGCCGCCTTTCCACGGAAGGGGTCCGGCGGGCCGTCTTTTTGCGTTGTGGCATCTGGTCCTCGCTCGAGTTTTTTTAAAGGATAAAGGCTTCCGGATTTCCCTTGGCCGCGTCGCGGATGCGCTGGGCATGGTCGGTGATGAGCGGGGGAAGGGCGGCTAGGTCGAAGAAACCCAGCTCGCTGGTTTCCTCGCTGGGGGTGAGTTCCCCGCCCGTCACCTTGCAAAGGAAACTGACCCGCACCGTATGCCACTCGGGCCCCTGGGCGATATGGAGGGACCCCGCCGTATCCGAATAGACACCGATCAGACGCAGGACCTGGGCTTCCAGGCCCGTCTCTTCGCGCAATTCACGGACGCAGGCCTGGGCCAGGGTCTCCCCCAGGTCCACATGCCCCCCCGGAACGCACCAGAGCCCGTTGTCCGTGCGCTTGGCCAGGAGGACCCGCTTGCGCCCGTCGAAGACGAAGGCGTTGACCGCGAGCTTGGGGGTCGTCTGGGGCTTATGGGGCAAGGGATCCTCCCAAACAAAAAATCCCGCGCACCCAAAAGGCACGCGGGATCCGGAACAACGATCCTACCGGGCCCGGACCAGCGGACCCAAGGGACCTTAACGCTTCGAGAACTGGAAGCGGCGGCGCGCCTTCTTGCGGCCGTACTTCTTGCGCTCGACCATACGGGGGTCGCGGGTCAGGAACCCGGCCACCTTGAGGGGCTTGCGCATCTCGGAATCGACCTTGAGGAGCGCGCGGGAGATGGCGTGGCGCAAGGCCTCCGCCTGTCCCGTGATGCCGCCCCCGGTCAGGTTGGCGAACACGTCGTACTTATTGAGGGCCGAGACCGTCTCGAGCGGCGAACGGACCACGGCGTGCTTGACCTCGGGGAAGAATTTTTCAAGGGGCTTCCCATTGATGACGAAAAGGCCCTTGCCGGGCCGGAGGATGACACGGGCGACCGAGGTCTTGCGGCGGCCGGTGGCGGCGAATTGTTCTTTCGTAGCGGGCACGGTTACTCTCCTCTTTTGGTGGCGTTATGGGCCAGGGTCAATGGTTGGGGCTTCTGGGCGACGTGGGGATGGGTCTCGCCGGCATAGATGTTCACCCGGCCGAACATGCGGTCCCCCAGCTTCGACTTGGGGAGCATTCCCTTGATGGCGTATTCCAGGATCCGTTCGGGCTTGGTGGTGCGAAGGTTCTTGTATTCTTCGGTCGACAATCCACCCGGACGGCCCGAGGTGCGGTGGTGGGCCTTGGTGTCCCACTTCTTCCCCGTCAAATGGATCTTTCCGGCGTTGACGATGATCACGTGATCCCCGTTCTCCAAATGGGGCGTGAAGGTCCTCTTGTGCTTGCCTCTCAGGAGGGCGGCCACTTGGGACGTCAGGCGGCCCAGGACCTGGTCCTTGGCGTCGACGATCCACCAGTTACGGTTGATGTCCTTTTTCGAGGCGAGATAAGTCTTTTGCATAAAAATCCTGCTCCGATCTGATGGAAACTACTTGGCCTTTGGGGACAAGGGCCTGAATTATATGGGTTTTGGAAGGTGTGTCAAGAACGATGGGGCCGTTTTCGGGCCAAAAGGGCCCAAAAGCACCCATACCAAATCTAGGGGACCCGGAACCGAAGCTCCCCATGGACCATGGCAAAGGAGACCTGTCCGCGGTATTGGACCGCCCTCTCAAAAGGGTCCCTCCCGGCCGATGACCTGGGAAGGGGGATCCCGATCAAGTCCGCCAGGTGACCCGGCCGGATGCGCCCTAATTCACGCCCCGCACCCAAGGCCTCGGCGGCCCGGCTGGTGGCCAGGGACAGGACCTCGCGGGCGGGAACGTGCGGATGCGCCTGCCGGAAGATCCGCATTTCCCGGAACAGGGAAAGGGACCCGTTGCTGGCCAGGCTGTCCGTCCCCAGGCAGATCCGAACCCCCGCCCGTTTCATTTTTTCATAAGGAAAGGCCGGATGGCCGAAGAATTCGTGGCTTCCGGGGCAATGGGCCACCGCAACCCGGTTCTTGGCCAGGACCCGGATGTCGGTTCCCTTCACCGCGTTCAAGTGGACCCCCAGGTCCAGTTTGGGAAGCCAACCCGCGTGCTTGAGATATTGGACGGGGGTGGTGTTGCGGGGCAGCACCCAATGGGGATTGAGCCTTGCCAAACTGCTCCCCAAGGGCCCCCGGCCGTCCTTGAAGAGCCGGGCCTCTTCCCGGCTCTCGGCCACATGGATGGTGGTGGGCACGCGCGGATGCTGTTCCAGGTAGCGCCCCGCCAGGCGGTAAAGCTCCCGGGAAACGGTGAAGGGCGTGTGCGGGCTCAAGCCCCATCGAAAGGTGGGTGTGGGCGGTTCCCGTTTCAACAACCCCAGGACCCGCTCCTGGACCTGCTTCCAATAGTCCTTGGGGGAGGCCTGAAGGAGGTCGAGGAGCTCGACGAACAGGATCGAACGAAGGCCCGAGGAACGCAGGAGCGGCCAACTTTCCAGGGTGGTCGAGACATCGCAAAGGGTCGTGGTGCCGTAGGCCAGGCTCTGCTGGATGCCGGCCCGGATGCCCTGGCGGAACTGGCCGGGCGTGGAGGCCCGGGTGGCCGCCCCCATGCGCCGCAGCCAATCGATGAAGCTCCCGCGATAAGGGACCTTGCGCCATAAGTGGGTGAAGTCCAGGTGACAATGGGCGTTGATGAGCCCCGGAAGAAGGACCGTGTCCCCCAGGTCCAGCACGCGGGCCGACGGCACCGGGTCCAGGTCCCGGCGCCTCCCCACTTGGAGGATGCGGGGACCTTGGAGCAGGACAAAACCATCCTCGATGGGATGTTCCCGGTCCATGGTCAGCAGGAGGCGTGAATAGAGGATCAACCGTTGGGCCATGGCGGCTAGTTTACCGTGGAAGTCCCCGCGGAAGAACGCAAGGGCGTCACAAAAGACGGCCGAAAGGGAGGCCCTCATATTGACCCCGCCCCGGCCCTTCCTTAAAGTAACGGCGCCCATGCTCGACAACAAACTCCAGAAGACCCTTTTCCACCTGACCAGCCAGCTCACCACCTATTTCCCCCGGGGTGGGGCCTGGTTCTTCGACCACACCATTCCCCACTTGTTGGGGAATCCCTTCTTGGTGGACCTGGTCGCCCGCCAAAACCTGGAGCGGATCCGCAAGGTCAAGAAATTCGAGAGGATCCTGGTCATTCCCGACATCCATATCGGCGACGCAGTCATGTTGCAGGGGGCGGTCTATGCCTTCCGGGCCCACTTCCCCGACGCCCGGATCGACTTTGTCATCAAAAAATCCGTCGCTTGTTTGATCGAGGGCAACCCGGTCATTTCCAACCTTTATCCCCTCTTCACGGGGGTCGTCTTCCCCGAGCCCGCCGACATCGAATCGGTCAAGGAACTGGTGGCGGAGAACCGTTATGACCTTTGTTTCAACTGTTCCCCCTTTTTCGAGGACGACAGCCTCTTTCCTCCCGGCCAGGCCATTTTGAATTTCATGACCGTGGCCCCGCGCCTGATCCGCAACGGCCTGGACCGGACCGGGATCAACCACTTCCTTCATCAAAGCTATTCCTTCCCGGACAAGCTCCTTCGTTCGAGCCGGAACACCTTCGCGTCCCGGGCCTTCCGGGGGGTGGACGTGTTCCTTTCCGATGGGGCCCTTCGGACCGCCGAGCAATGGCTCCAGGCCTCGGGCATCCGGCCCGGGAAACCCCTCTTTTTCCTGAACCCGGACACGGCTTCCCCCTATACGCTCATCCCCGAGCATTACCAGGTGGAACTGTTGAAAAGGGTGCTTCGAATGGATGTAGAGGTGCTTTTGGGAACGGCTTTTACCCACAAGAACATCGAACAAAGGATCCTGGAGGGCCTGGACCCGCAGGAGCGCCGGCGGGTCGTCCTGGTCCCTACCAGCCTCCCCATTGACGCCTATACAGCCTTGATCGACAAGGCGGACGTCTTCGTGACGGGCGACACGGGCCCCCTGCACATCGCCGCGGCCCGTAAACGCTCCAAGAGCGGGAACTCCGAGTTCCGGAACCGGACCTTCGTCGTCTCGGTCTTCGGAGCGACCCCGGCCCACATGTCGGGTTACGATTCGACCGACCCGCTTTTCCCTCCCGCCAATCAGGATGCGCCCTCCCGCACCTTCGTGTCGGAAAGCCCCTGCCGCAACATCACCTGCGTGAACAAGATGGCGAAGACCTGCCAAAAGGTCCGCTGCTACGACCGGTTGGATGTGGAGGGGATGGCCGGGGAGATCTCGGATTACCTGGAAAAAACCAAGGCTTAACACCCGCCTCAGCGGGTGACGTACTTCTCCATCTTCTCGAATTTATCGTAGGGCTTCCGGTCGGTGGAGATCCTGCCCCTTTTCCTCAAGACCTTCAATTCCTCGTTCGTGGGCTCCACCCGGTAGGTGGAAGGCGTGAAATAGTCGAAGGACACGCCTTTTTTGCGCATCTTGGCCACATGGCCCTCCAAGGTCTTGAGCGAGATGGGCGAGGCGGAGGCCATGCGGTAGGTCCATCCCATGCCGAAGCAGGGCATGTCCACCCGGGCGGTGAGGATGTTCGGGAAGACCGAATGAAAGGTTTTGTAGATGGTCGCGAAGGATTCGGGAAAAAGATAGTAGTTGTCCGTGTGGATGGAGATGATCCCCTTCTTGCTCAGGCGTTTGCGACAGAGTTGGTAGAACTCCCGGGTGTAGAGCATCTTGGAAGGGCCATGGGGTTCGGTCAGGTCGATGATAAGCACGTCGAAGGACCCGGGGTTGTCCTCGAGCCACTTGCGAGCGTCCTTGTAGATGATCTCCACCCGGCGGTCCCGGAGCACCCTTTCGATGACGGGGTATTTCTTCCGGCAGAAATCGACCACGCCCTTGTCGATCTCCAACATCAGGATGCGTTCCAAGCCCTTGAACTTCACCGCCTCCTCCAACGCAAAACAATCCCCCCCGCCGATGACGCAGATGGACTTCGGGGAAGGGTGGGCCAGGAGCGGCGCGGAGACCAGGTATTGGTGGTAGCGGTTCTCGTCGCCGTGGCTGATCTGGATCTTTCCGTCCAGGAAGAGCATGGTGCCGAAGGTCTCGTCCTTGAAGATCTCCATGGACTGGAAAGGGGTCTTGCCCTTGTAAAGGGAACGGCCTTTATAGACGTGGCCGAAGGTATTGGTGGTCCACTCGGTCTTGACGGGCATGGGGGTGCGGCTCCTGGGGAAGGCTGGCAACGGGGGGGATTATAACGGAAATCGAAATAGCGGCCCGGTTAATTTCCAGGAAGGCCCGGGGGCTTATTTATTGAAGGAATAGTAGGTGGGGATCTCGGCCACAGGACCTCGCGGGTGCTCTTCGGCCAGGACCGGACGGACCGGGATATCCAACGCCCCGCTCTTGAGGTCCTGGACGATCTTGACCAAGGCCGGGTTTTGGGGGTTCAGACGGAGGCTCTCCTGGAAGGCTCGAAGGGCCGCTTCCTTCTCGCGCAATTCGAAATGACAATAACCCAACATTTGGTAGGACTGCCAGAAATCCCATTTCCCGTCGATGGCCCAGTGGAACCGGGTCAGGGCCTTTTCGTAATGGCCCGCGAGGTAGAACTCGAGGCCCTTCATGTAATCCTTCTCGACTTGGGAAACCTTCCCTTTGGCCAGGGCCATCCCGGGTTGGAGGGCCAGGAGCAAAAGAAGGAGAAGGGTCTGAAAACGTTTCATGCCACATCCTTAAGGTCGGCGCATCACCGTGTCACTCATCTTACCCCCTCCCCCGAGGGCTTGCCTGGCTTTAGGGAGGGTTTTTCAGCCGTTCGATCTTTGGACGGACCCAGGAGCTTTTCTTCCAATAAAACGGGAAAAAACGGGGTTTTAGCGGGGAATGGGTTTGCCGTGGACCGCCGTGATGGTGGAGTGCATGCCCCCCCGGGTGGCGAACTGGCCGGTCACCTTGCACCACTTGGGGCGGGCGGCGGCCGTAAAATCCCGGAGCATTCGGTTGACCGCGTTCTCGTAGAAGATCCCCACGTTGCGATAGGCCAGGATGTAGCTTTTGAGGGACTTGAGCTCCAGCACATGCTTCACTGGTTCGTACTCGAGGATGATGGTCCCGAAGTCGGGCAGGCCCGTCTTGGGGCAGACCGCGGTGTATTCGGGGATCTCGATGCGGATGGTGTAGGCCGGAAAGTGGTTGGGGAACGTTTCGATCGATGGCAGCCGCAGATCCAAGCCGGATTTAGCGTGAGTTTCATTGTAGGCTTTCATCCCGCCCCCAATTCTTAATTTTTTATGCTTAATTCTCGATTGAACCCGGCGTGCAATTCAAAATTCAAAACTAAGAATCAAAAATTGCCGTTGATCAGTTCACTAACTGGTAGAAGGTATCGCGCTGGTGGGGCTCGTAGCCCATCTCCGTGATGAGGCGCTTCATCTCGTCCAGGCTCATGAGGTAGCGCAGGCCGGTGGAGGCCACCACGTTCTCCTCCAGCATGATGCTCCCCAGGTCGTTGGCGCCATATTTGAGGCCCAACTGCCCGATCTTCTTTCCCGGGGTGACCCAGGAAGCCTGGAGGTTCGGGAGCGTGTGGTTGAGGATGATCCGGGCCAAGGCCAGGGTTTTCAGGTACTCCTGCCCGCTGGCGCTCTTGAGGCCCAGGCTCTCGTTGCCCGGCTGGTAGAGCCAGGGGATGAACCCCAGGAAGCCGCCCGTTTCCTCCTGGACCTCCCGGATCCGGAAGATGTGCTCGATGCGTTCGGCGACGGTCTCCACGTGGCCGAACATCATGGTGGCGGTGGAGCGCATGCCCAAGGAATGAACGTCGCGCATGACGCCCAGCCACTCCTCGGTACTGGCCTTCAAGGGGGCGATCTCCTTGCGGACCCGGTCCACCAGGATCTCGGCGCCGCCTCCGGGCATGGAATCCATGCCGGCTTCCTTGAATTTCTTGAGGATCTCCTTCACCGGCATGCCGAAGAGGCCCGAGAAATGGACCAATTCGGGGGGCGAGAAGGAGTGCAGGGTGATGTCCGGATGGGCCTGCTTGACCCGGGAAAGCGTGGAGAGGTACCAATCGAGCGTCAGGTCGGGGTGATGCCCTCCCTGGAGCAGGATCTGGGTGCAGCCGTGCTGCTTGGCCTCGGTGATCTTGTGGATGATCTTCTCGGCCTCGTTGACGTAACCTTCCTTCGTGTCGCCCGGCTCCCGGTAAAACGCGCAGAACTTGCAATAGGTCACGCAAACGTTGGTGTAGTTGATGTTGCGGTCGATGAGGTAGGTGGCGATCCGGTCGCCCTTGGTGCGGACCTTCAGGATATCGGCGATGGCGCCCATCTCGCTCAGGGACGAGTTCTGATAGAGCTCCAGGGCCTCCTCGCGGTTGACGACGTGGCCGTCCAAAATACGCTCTTGAAGTGTCCCGACGCTTGCTGTTGGCATTTTCTTTTCCCTCGCTAACGACTGACCGCTGACAGCTGATCGCTGTCGTTAAATGATGAACCCTTCTTCTTTGAGGAGCTTCTGGAACTCCAGTTGGCCCTGGACTTCCTTAGGGGTATAGGCATAGTCGATGTTCTTCTCGAGGTATTCCTTGGCCTGCGGCCGGTGGAAGACCCAGATGCCGTGGTAGTTCTCCGCGATCTCCCCGAAGTGCTTCACCCCCTCGTTCTTGGAGGCAAGAAGGTCCATTTCGATCTCACGGGCCACCTGGACGTCACGGGCCATCCACACGGCGTAAACGAAGGGTTTGCCCGTGCGGAGCGTCCATTCGGCCCCCAGGTCCATGACGTTCATGCCCGTCGGGGCGCTCTCCAGGGCGATATCCCCGAACTGGAGGACCGCTTCCCAAGGCTTGCCGCTGGTGACCCGGAATTCGCTCATATCCACGGCCTTCACTTCGACATCCTTGGCGCCATACCACTTCTTCAGGATCAACTTGGCCAGCAGAACGGAGGTCTGGGAGCGCTTATCGGCGAAGATCCTTTGAACGATCCTCCAAGGCCCGTTCCCCAAGAGTCGAACGCTCTTGACCGGCCCCTTGCTGCCGATGGCGGCCACGGGGACCACTTGGAGCTCGGGGTTCAGGAACTTGACCACAATGGGGGCCAGGGCGACGTCCAAGCGGCCTTCCTTGAGCAACTTGACCATGTCGGCCGGGGCCACATCGAAGAGCTTGTGATGGTTCTTCATATCCCAGATGAGGGGTTGGGAATTCAAGAAAGGGGCCACCCCGATGTTCATGGGCCGGGCAATGAACTTGACCGGGACCGCCGGAGCCGGGGCGGGCGGCGTGGCAACGGCCGCCGGAGCAGCCGCCGGTGTGGCCGGCGCGGCCGCGGGGGCCGGAGCCGCCGGTTTTGGGGCCGGGGCTGGAGTGGCGGCTGGATTATTGGCCGGAGTTTCGCTCATGATCGGTTCCTTTTCGTTTTTTTGATACGGCTCGACCCAACCTATTTCGCCAAAGCAGGTTCTTGGATCCGCTTCAGTTCCCTATAAAGCGTGTCCCGCTCCACCGGTGTGCGGCCGGCTTCCTGGATCAAACGGCGCAGGTCCGAGACCGTCATGATCTCGGGGGTCTCGGCCCCGGCCATATGGTAGATCTTCTCCTCGATGACCGTCCCATCGATGTCGTCCACCCCGTACGAGAGGGACAACTGGGCCAGGCGGACGCCCAACATGATCCAATAGGCCTTGATATGAGGGAAATTGTCCAGGTAGATGCGGCCGATGGCCAGGGTCTTCAGGTCCTCGATGCCCGAAGGACGGGCGAAGTGGTCCATGGCGGTATGGTCCGGATGGAAGGCCAAGGGAATGAAGGTCTGGAAACCGCCGGTCTGGTCCTGTAATTCACGCAGACGGCGCATGTGGTCCACCCGGTGTTCGTATTTCTCCACATGGCCGTAAAGCATGGTGGCATTGGTGCGAAGGCCCAGTTGGTGGGCGGTCCGGTGCACTTCGATCCATTGGTCGGCCGTGGCCTTGCCCGGGCAGATCCGCTCCCGCACCTCGGGATGGAAGATCTCGGCGCCGCCGCCGGGCATGGAATCCAGCCCCGCGGCCTTGAGCCTCCCCAGGACGTCCTGGTAGGACATATTGAACTTGGTGGCGAAGAAATCGATCTCCACCCCCGTGAAGCATTTCAGGTGGACGGTCGGCACGGTCTTCTTGAGCAGGCGTAGCATCTCCTCGTACCAGGCCAGATCGTATTGGGGATGGAGCCCGCCGACGATATGAAGCTCGGTGATGCCCTCCCGTTCGTAGGCTTCCTTGGCCTTCTGGGCGATCTGCTGGTGGGTGAACTCGAAGGCGCCCTCCTCCCCTTCGAAGCGGGAGAAAGCGCAGAATTTGCAGGTGGTGGCACAGACGTTGGTGTAATCGATGTGGCGGTTGATGTTGTAGTAGGTGTCGTTGCCGTTCTTGCGTTCCCGCACCAGGTTGGCCATGGCGCCCAGGACGTGGAGCTCGTTGGTATGGTAAAGCCGGAGGGCTTCCTCGTCGGTGATGCGGACGCCCTTCTCGACCTTCTCGTAGATGTCTTTTAGGGAGGACTTTTCCAGCAGTCGTTTCAAAAGCAAGACGGGAACCCCTTGGATCTAGGTCAGGCCCAGATGGTCACGGCGACGACGGCGAAATAGAGCACCGAGACCCAGCCGTTCATCTTCATCATGGAAGGGGAAAGGGTGAAGTGGGAGCGTCCCCCGGCCTTTTCCAGCTTGTAGGCCTTCAGGTGCTGGTAGAGCAGAAGGGCCCCGATCAGGCCGATCCCCATGTAATAGGGCCTCGGAAATGCGGCCTGGGCCCCGAAACCAGCGAGAAATCCTAACATACCGAAATGGAAGAATCGAGAGGCTAACAGGCTGGGCCCGATCCCCCACCGCACCACCCAGGACTGCAATCCCGCTTTTTTGTCGAATGCCTCGTCCTGGGTCGCGTAGAGGATATCGAACCCCGCCAGGAAGAAAATGACCGCCATCATCAACCAAAAGGGCTCGGGCGCGAAGGCCCCGGTGGCGGCGATCCAGGCCCCGACGGGCGCGACCCCCAGGGCCAGTCCCAGGAACAAATGGGAGGTCCAGGTGAACCGCTTGGTGTGCGAATAGAAGAACACGATGCCCATGGCCAGGGGGGAAAGCTTGAAGCAAAGCGGGTTGATGAAATAACAGGTGCCGATGAAGGCGAAGAAGCAGATAAGGACGATGACCCTGACCTGCCAGGGCCTTATGCGCCCTGCCGGGATGTCCCGGTTTTGGGTGCGGGGGTTCTTGGCGTCGATGTCCGCATCGACCAGGCGGTTATAGGCCATGGCGGCGGTGCGGGCCAGGACCATGCAGACGATGACGAGCAGGAGGACGCGCAGGGGCGGTTTCCCATGGGTGGCGGTCAGGAGGCTGGCCAGGGCGAAAGGCAAGGCGAAAACGGAATGGGGCAGGACCACCAGGTTCGAAAAGACCTTGAAGCTTTTCAGCATGGGCTCAATCTTGGATCTTTTGTTGGGATTCTTCCGCCCGCCACCGCCTGGAAACTTCGGCATCGATCCCCGCATGGTCATAGACCCGGGCGATGACCGTGTCCACCAAGTCCTCGATGCTCTTGGGGTTCCCATAAAAGCTCGGAACGGCCGGGATGAGATGCGCCCCGGCCAGGGTCAACAGTTCCATGTTCTTGATCTGGATCAAGGAAAGGGGGGTCTCCCGGGGCACCAGGATGAGCTTGCGGCGCTCCTTGAGGAACACTTCCCCCGAGCGGGTGATGAGGTTGTCCGCGATGCCGTGGGCGAGCTTCCCCAGGGTCGTGGTCGAGCAAGGGATGACCACCATGGCCTCGAATTTGTTGGAGCCGCTGGCGGAAGGCGCCGTCAGGTCCTTCTCGTCCCATTCCCGCACGTGCGGGGGCAGGTTGAGCCCCCCCTCGTGGGAGGCCACGATCCGGGCCGAACCGGACACGACGGCGTGCACTTCCCAATCATCATAAGGAAGGTGTTGGAAGAACCGCCGTGCATAGAGGGTGCCCGAGGCGCCCGAGACCGCGACCAATAGCTTCTTCATCTTATTTACGCACCCCCACCAAACTCACCGCGACACCCATGGTCTTGGTTTCGATCGTGATGTCCTTGAAACCCTTTTTTTCCATCAGATCGCGGAAATCCCGGATGGACGAAAAACTGCTCGAGGTCTGCTGCAGGTATTCATAGGCTTCTTTGTTCCGTGAGATGGCCCCGCCCCGCATGGGCACCAGGAACTTGATATAGAAGGCATGGGCCAATTGGGAAAAGAGCCCGGACGGCCGGAAAAACTCCAGGATGACGGCCTTTCCCCCCGGCTTCAGGACCCGGGCGATCTCGGAAAGACCCTTATCGAGCGAATCCAGGTTCCGCACCCCGAACCCGCAGAGGACCGTGTCGAACGCCATGTCCTGGAAGGGCAATTTCAGGGCGTCCGCCTCGAAGAACTCGACCCCGCTCTGGGAGGTCATCTTGGTCTTGGCCAGTTTCAGCATGGGCTTGGCGAAATCGGCCAGGAAGAGCTTGGCGGCCGGGTATTTCGCCCGGAGGGCCATGGCGAAGTCCCCCGTCCCGGCACAAAGGTCCAGGACCATCTTCGGCTCGAACCCGTCCTTGCCCATTTGTTCGATCGACTCCTTTCGCCAAAGGATGTCCTTGTTGAAGGACAGGGCGTGGTTGGCTTGGTCATAGGTCGGCGCGATATCGGAGAACATGGTCTGTATTTTTTGGCTCACTTTTAACCCCAATTCTTGATGTTTAATTCTTAGTTTTTAACTGAGGATTTAAAATTCAAAAACTAAGCATTGAACTTCTTATTTGATCAATCCGTATTTCTTCAACAACGGCAGTACTTTTTGCTCCACTTCCGGCGTCATGGCCAGCTCCTCCGGCCATTCCCGTTCGAACCCTTCTTCCTTCCATTTCTTCGTGGCATCGATCCCCATCTTGCCGCCCCAGGCCCACATGGGCGAGGCATGGTCCAGCACGTCCAGGGGCCCCTCGGTGATGACCACGTCGCGCTTGGGGTCCATGCAGTTCCCCACCCGCCAGAGGACCTGGCCGTAGTCATGCACGTCCGTGTCCTGATCGACGATGACGACCACCTTGTTGAGCATCATCTGGCCCAGTCCCCAGAGGGCGTACATGACCTTGCGGGCGTGCTGGGGATACTGCTTGTCGATGGAGACGATGGCGAAATTGTGGAAGATGCCGTCGATGGGCAGGTCGTAATCGACCACTTCCGGCAGGACCTTCTGCATCAGGGGCAGGAAAAGCCGCTCGGTGGCCTTGCCCAGCCAGCCGTCCTCCATGGGAGGCTTCCCCACGATGGTGGTCGGGTAGATGGGCTTCTTGCGGCGGGTGATACAGGTCACGTGGAAGACCGGGTATGGGTCGGCCAGGCTGTAATAGCCCGTATGGTCCCCGAAGGGACCTTCGGTCTTGCGCTCGCCCGGTTCCACATAGCCTTCCAGGACGAAGTCGGCGTCGGCGTGGACCATCAGGTCGACGGTCCTGCACTTGACCAGTTCCACGGGCTTCTTGCGCAGGAACCCGGCGAAAAGAAGCTCGTCGATGCCCTCGGGCAAAGGAGCGGTCGCCGCATAGGTCAGGGCCGGATCGCCTCCCAAGGCGACCGCCACTTCCAGGCGTTTGCCCATCTTCTCGGCCTTACGGTAATGGCCCGCTCCACCGTGGTGGACCTGCCAGTGCATGCCCGTGGACCGGGCGTCGTGCACCTGCATGCGGTACATGCCGATGTTGCGAAGGCCCGTTTCCGGGTCCTGGGTATAGACCAGGGGGAAGGTAATGAACCGGCCCCCGTCCTGGGGCCAGCACTTGAGGACCGGCAGTTGGGTGAGGTCCGGCTGGTCCTCGACCACTTCCTGGCAGGCCCCCTTGGAAACCTCGGTGGGCGGGAACTTAGCGATCTCCCCCAGTTTGGGGAGGAATTTCAGTTTCTCGACGATTCCCTTGGGCGGCTTCAGTTCCAGAAGTTCCTTGATGGCGACGGCATGTTCTTCCAGGTCCTCGACCCCCAAAGCCCAGCTCATGCGCTGGCGGGAGCCGAAGGCGTTGATGAGCAGGGGATAGGGGCTTCCCTTGGGCTTCTCGAAAAGAAGGGCTTTGCCCCCGTTATAGGACTTGGAAACCTTGTCGGTGATGGCGGTGATCTCCAGGACCGGATCCACCTCGTCCGGGATGCGGAGCAGTTCGCCTTTTTTATCGAGGAACTCGACGAATTCGGTCAATGAGGAATAAGCCACGATGGTCCGTTCTTTGGGGGCTGTCTAGGGACCCGGCCATCCGGGTCGGTCTTAGGTCCAGGAAGGCGGTTATTCTACGTCAGCGGGGAGGTCGTCTCAACCTTGGGCCCGGTGACACGGGCAAAAAGAAAGGCCCCTAAAACGACCAAAAGACCGCCCGCCGCCGGACCCCAGAGGAAGGCCAACTTGGGCTGGAGATAAAGGTTGAACCAGGCCATATAGCTGACGGCCCAACCGACCGTCATCAAAAAGCGGCTGTTGCGGACCCGACCGGCGGGCGACATCCAGCCGGTGGCATAACCCGCCATGGCGAAACTCACGCCGAAGAGATGCAGGTAGGCGCTGTGCTTGATGAACATCTCCGCGTCATCACCGAGCGCCATCATTCGGGCCAACCAAACGAAGCACCAAAGGATGAGCCAAAGGATGGAGATCAGGGCCGTCCCATGGGCGAAATAAAAGGCCGTCCGGGTCCCAGTCCCCTTCCCCAGGAACAACAGCAGGAGACCCGCCAACCCCGCGAAACCGAAAAGGATGACCAACCCAAAGCTCGAGGAAGGGTCCCGGCGCAGGGCCTCGGCCAGGGGCCCCTGGACGAAAAGCCCGAAGGTCAGGACCAGGCCCAACGCGCCCAGGTAGTAAAAGGGGATACCGAGCTTCATTCTTCCTCCGTTTTGGGTCCGCGCCGGTGGATCGGCGGGAAGGCTTTGGGATAAAAGACCTTCACCATAAAGAGCCCGTTGGGGGGAAGGGTCGGCCCCGCCTTCTTGCGGTCCTTGGATTTGAGGATCCCCGGGATATCCTCCGGTTTGATCTTGCCATGACCCACATAGACCAGGGTCCCGCTGAGGATGCGGACCATCTGATGCAGGAAGGACTCGCCCGTGTATTCGATCCACACATCCTTCCCCTTCTTCTTGATGTCGATCTTGTGCAGGGTCCGTTTGGGATCGGCCCGCTTGCCCAGGGCTCCCCGGAAAGCGGTGAAGTCGTGGGTCCCCAGGAAATGCTTGGCGGCTTGACGCATGGCCGGAAGGTCCAAGGGGATGCGCAGGTGATGGTAGGTATTCCGGTCGAAGACCGTGTATTCCTTGTCGTTGCGGATGACATAACGGTAGAGCTTGGCCAGGGCATGGTAGGTGGAATGGAACTGGGCCGGGACCACCTGGGCCTTCACGATCTTGAGGTCGTGGGGAAGGAGTTGGTTCAACACGGTCCGGATCCGTTCCACCGGCAGGCTGGAATCGGTGTGGAAATTGGCGGTCTGGCCCAGGGCGTGGACCCCGGCGTCGGTGCGTCCCGCCACCAGGAGGTCCACCGGGTGCCCGCAGATGAGCTTCAAACGCTCTTCCAGGGTTCCCTGCAAGGTGGGGGCCTGGGGCTGTTTCTGCCAGCCGGAAAATTGGGTGCCGTCGTATTCGACCGTCAGGCGGATGTTCCGGAAAGGCATCAGGTCAGCGCTTCTTGAGGCCCGGCAATTCCCTTTGGGTTTGGGCCTGGGTGAGGGCATGGAGGCCGTCCAGGGCCTCCTTTTGCTGCGGGTTCAGGTTGAGGGACTGGTGATAGGCCGAATCGGCGTTGGGGAAGTCTCCCATCATGCGGAAGGCGTCGCCCAACCGGGCCAAGGCGTAGGGGTTCCGGGGCTCCCGCCTCAGGGATTCCTGGTAATTGGTAATGGCGGCCGAATAGTTGGCCAATTGCATATAGGTGTCGCCGATCATCATGTAAATGCGCATCAAGGTCTGGGGTTGGCGGTATTGAAGGGCGTTGTTGAAGCTCCAGAGGGCCAGGTCAGGCATCCCGTTCATGTAGGCGAAATAGCCGGTGAAATCGAACCCGATCCCGTAGGAATCCTTCATGACGTCGGTGTATTCGTCCCAGTAGCCCCGGTCCGGCGCATCCATGTTCCGCAGGCGATAAGTGTCCCAAAGCAGGTTCAGCCGGTCCGAGGTGAAGGGATAGTTGAGGTTCTTGGTGGCGGCCATGCGCCAGAGGAACCCCTCGGGCAGGCATTGGGGATTCTTCTCCCGCATCCAGGGAGCCGTGAAGATATTGGTGAAATAGAAAGAGCGGTCCTTGGCGTGCCGGTCGATCATGTCCTGGACCACGGTCTCGGGCCGGATGTCCTCGCGGCCATATTGGTCCCGGCGCAGGGGCACATAGAGGAAAGGCCAACGTTCAAAGAGGGGGTTCCGGTACCAGTCATAGGGGATCAATTGCATGGTGAAGGAGACCACCGAAGGCCGTTTCCCTTCCACGAACTGGAGGTACCAAAGGGGCAGGATATCGATGTCCCCATTGCAGATGATGACCCCGTCGTTGTTGACGGTCTTGAGCATGTTCATGCCCTCGTCGTAGGAGCTGACATAGCGGCTTTGGTCGTTCCCCTGGTAAATGGCCTGCCCGTTCTCGATCTTCATGGTGGCGTTGTAGTCCAACAGGAGGGGCATCAGGGCGAAGGAAAGGACGAAAGCGGATATATAGAGAGGGATCATGCGTCCCTCCCACTCCTTGGCCGCCCATTGGCAAAGCCCCGCCACCCCGAAGGCCGCGAACATGGAGATGATCATGAAGACGGGCGAGAAGAAGTTATCGATGGTCCATTGGTAGCCTTCCAGCGGGTTGTTGAAGAGGATGATCCCCGTCCAAACGCCCATTCCCAGCAGGAAAAGGCCAAGCCCGCTCACCCAATTGGTCTGTTTGGAAAAGAGGATGGATTCCCCCACCTGGGCCCAGTCCTCCCAAAGGAAGAACAGGAAACTGAAGGGGAAAAGGAACACGAAGGAGACGGCCACGGCCCATTGCTTCCAGCTCCACCTGAACAACCAGATGATCCCCCAGATGGCCAGGGCGAAGACCAAATAGGTAAAGACCTCCCCATATTGGTGATGGGCATGCAGCCAGAACCGGATAAGGTCCCGCTTGATGGTCCCCCATCCCCGCTGATCCCCGACGCCCTTGTAGCCCTCCCGCAACACGGTGCCCACCAATCGTCCCAGGGTCTGGGGATTCCACCAATTGACGAGCGGGTTCTGGGTCGCCCGGATGGGAAGGTAGAGATAGACCGAAAGGGAAAGCAAAAGGGCCAGGAAAGCCTTGATCCAATTCACCAGGCCGAAAGCGGAGACGATGTTCACCAGGTTGTCCAGCAGGTCGAAGGGCTTGAGCGTCACCAGGTTATGGACCATCCTGCCCATGGAGACCCTGTTCTGGCCGGCCAGGAACATCCAGAGGAAGGAGGGCGCCATGACCAACATGTTGGGCCAGTGGTGGGCGAGGCCCAGGCCGTAAAAGAAACCCGCGAGCAGGAAGCTTTTGATGAACCAGCCCCTCTCGCGCATCTTGTAAAAAAGGTAGACCAGGGTGATGGTCAGCCAGGTGTTCAGGGTGTAGATGCCGCCCTTGGCCCCGCCCGCCTGGAACCAATGCTGGTAGGAAAAAGCGAAGATGAGCGAACCAAAGAACGCGGGGATCTCCCACAGCCAAGCGCTGGGCCGCCCCGGGGCCGTTCCCTCGCCCGGTCCCACGGGCTCGACGGAGGCCACGGCCGCATTGGGGCCCGAGGCCTCGGGCGCCAGGTACTGCTTGAGGATCATCCGCAGGGTGTAATAGACCATCAGGACCGAGAAACTGGCGGTGATGAGCGAGCAGAAGGTGACCCGGAACATGGGTTTGCCGATCGGGAGCAGGCAACAGACCCGGCCCCAAAGGGTGTGGAGGGGATAGCCGGGCGAATGGGAGATGGTCAAAAGGTCGCAGACCATGATGGTCTCGCCCGAATCGTTGATGTTGAAGGTCGCGCAATGGGTCAGCAGATAGACTTCATAGACCAGGATCAAGAGGAGGAAAGGGATCCGCATAGGTTGGGCTTGTTCCTTGGACAAAAGCGTTCGGTCCGGGGCGGGGATTACCCGCCCCGGACCTTTTTGCTCTTCTTAAGCGTTGGCCTTCGCCGCCGCCAAAGCCTTGTCGTAATCCGGGTGGCTCGTCATCTCCGGGACATATTCCACGTACTTGACCTTGCCGTCCTTGCCCACCACGAAGATGGAACGGGCCTCCAGGCGGAGCTCCTTGATATGGGTGCCATAGGCATCCGCAAAGCTCATATCCCGGTGGTCGGAGAGGGTCTGGATCTTGATGTTCTCGGCCCCGCAAAAACGGGCCTGGGCGAAGGGCAGGTCGGCGGTGATGGTCAGCACTTCCACCGAGGCCGGGAGGTTGGCCGTCTCCTTGTTGAACCGCTGGGTCTGCAACGAACAGACCGAGGTGTCCAGGGAGGGAGCCACGGAAAGGATGAGGGTCTTTCCCTTGTAGTTGTCCAGGGTCACTTCCTCCAACTTGTTCGTCAGCACCTTGAAGTTGGGGGCCGTATCGCCCACTTTGATCTCGGGTCCCAGGAGGGTCAAAGGACCGCCCTTGAAGGTCTGCACGCCTTTACGTTCTTGCATTCGTTTCTCCTTAATGTATTTTCACCGCGCAACCATTGAGACGCCGAAAAGACCTTGAACGGGCTTCTTTCCAGGAACTTCGTTTCCCGTTAGGGAAATATCCGCCATTCAAAATTCTAAATTGCCTTCAAATGTGGCCCTGATGCACCAGGTATTCGGCCACCAGCATCCCGCCCTTGGCCGCCCCCATCTTGGTGTTATGGGAGACCAGGACATACTTGATACCGTTGGGAAGCGCGTGATCGGCCCGCACTCGTCCGACGGAGGTCACCATTCCGCCTTCCCGGTCCCGGTCCACCCTCGGCTGGGGGCGGAAGGGATCGTCGGTCACATCGATCAAATGGGGCGGGCAAGAGGGTAATTTCAGGCCGATGAAGCTTTTCGCGTGTTCCCGCATGACTTTCTTCACGTCGTCCACGGTGGCGTGCTTCTTCAAGGACACATAGACCGCCTCCGTATGGGCCTCCAGCACAGGCACCCGGGTGCAGGTGGCCGAGACCGGGAAGGGCGCCGGGGCGACCGTCTCGCCCACGATCTCGCCCAGGATCTTTTGGGTCTCCTTCTCGACCTTTTCTTCTTCCTTGGGGATGTAAGGGACCACGTTATCCACGATGTCCAGCGCGATGACGCCGGGCGAACGGCCCGCGCCCGAGCATGCCTGCATGGAGGTCATGATCACCTGCAGGATGCCGAAATGGTCGTGCAGGGGCTTGAGGGTCATGGCGAGCCCCGTGGTGGTGCAATTGGGCACCGGGGTCACGAAACCCTTCCAGCCGCGGTTCTTCTTTTGGACCGCGATGAGCTTGTCATGGCCCTCGTTGACGCCGGGGATGAAGATGGGCACGTCAGCTTCGTAACGGAAGGCCGAGGCGGTGGAGACGACGGGCGTGGTCTTGGCGTAACGGGGTTCCAGTTCCTTGGCGGCGTCGGACTCCACGGCTGTGAAGATGACGTCCACCTTCGTGGCATCCAGCTTGGAGGCGTCCTCGACCTGGAGCTTGGCGAAGGCCGGGTCGAGCGGTTCCTGGCAATACCAACGGAAGGCGCCGTGGGCGTCGGTGATGGCGTCCTTGTAGGTCTTCCCCGCCGAGCGCTCGCTGGCGGCCAAGGCGACCACCTCGAACATGGGATGGCCGGGAAGGGAGGCCAGGAACTGCTGGCCGGCCACGCCCGTGGCCCCGATGACGGCGACTTTCTTCTTTTTCATTTTTCGTCCTTAAAACTGGCTAAAAACGGCTCAAGGGAAGGGAAAGAATAACACATTTGAAGTCAGTTTCAATCGCGCGACCAGGGAAGAAGACCTCCTGGTCCATCAATGATCAGGGGATTTCCGTCTTGGAGCTGGATTCATAGGTCTTTTTTCCTGCCGTCACCGAAATGAAACAAATGTAATAGCCGGGAGGCATGGGGCGGCCCACGTCGTCCCGTCCGTTCCAGGTGACGTCATGTGGGTCTATGGTGAGGAACTCGGGTTTCTCCTTCTTGTTGAAGGTATCTTCCCAAACCAGCCGAAGTCCACTCGTGAAGACCCTTAGATAAACCTCGTCCGCAGGGACCGTGGTCCCCCATTGGAAATGGATCTGCCCTTGGCCGTCAGGTTTCGGGGAGACCGAGAACTGGAAAACCCCCGGGGTCGAGGTCCAGGTGGGACTGGGGGTGGGCGACAAGGTGGGGCTCGAGGTCGGCGTGGTGGAAGGGGTGTGGGTGGCGGTCGAGGAAACCGTGGCGGTCGGCACAGGGCTGCGGGTCCCCGTCGGGCTGTTCGTCGGGGTCGAGGTGATGGTAGGGGTGGGAGTAACGCTCGGGGTCGAGGTCGGTGTCCCGGTGGGAACCAAGCTCCCCGGTGTGGAGACGCCCATTGCATGGCGGGAAGCCGGGCTCCCAGCCAGGGCGGACCCGGCGGGCGCGGTCTGGGCCTGGAGCAACATCCCCAGTCCGGTCAGTAGGGCCAGGACCCCGAACCCTTGGATCTTTTTCATTGGTTCACTTCAGCTCCCGGATGACGGCTTCTCCCATCTCCCGGCAGGTTATCACCTTCCCGCCCTTCTGGGCCAAATCGGCGGTCCGAAGACCCGAATCCAGCACCCGTTCCACCGCTTTTTCCACCGCTTCGGCTTCCTTCAAGAGCTTGAAGCTGTATTGGAGCATCATGGCGGTGGAGAGGATCATGGCCAGCGGATTGGCCTTGCCCGTCCCCGCGATATCCGGGGCCGATCCATGGGAGGGTTCATAAAGGGCCACCTGGCCGCCGATGGAAGCGGACGGCAGCATCCCCAGAGACCCGGTCAACATGGAGGCCTCGTCGGAGAGGATGTCCCCGAACATATTGGTGGTCACCATCACGTCAAAGGACTTGGGTTTGAGGATGAGTTGCATGGCGGCGTTGTCCACGATCTGGTGCTCGAAGGTGATGTCCTGGTATCGATGGGAAACCTCCTCGGCCACGTCGTGCCAGAGCCGGGAGGATTCCAGCACGTTGAACTTGTCCACGCTGGTCACCTTCTTGCGCCTCAGGCGGGCCAGGTCGCAGGCCAGCCCCACGATGCGCTCGACCTCAGGGGCGCGGTAGATCTCGGTGTTGACCCCATAGCGGTCCTTCCCTTCCCCGTGGATGCCCCGGGGTTCGCCGAAATAGATGCCCGAGATGAGTTCCCGGACGATCAGCATGTCCACCCCGTCGATGACCTCGGGCTTCAGGGTGGACGCGTCCTTCAGCGCGTTGAAGAGCTTGACCGGCCGGAGGTTCGCGTAAAGGTCCAACCCTTTGCGCAGGCCCAAAATGCCCGCCTCGGGGCGCTTCTTGTTCTCCATCTTGTCCCACTTGGGCCCGCCCATGGGGGCTTTGAGGACAGCCTGGGCGTTCAAGCAGGCCTTCAGGGTATGGTCCGGCAGGGGGGTGTCGAACTTGTCGATGGCGATCCCGCCCGCGTCCTGAGCCTCGTATTCGAATTGATGTCCGAAGATCTCCCCGATGCGGTCGAGGACCTTCTTGGATTCCTCGCAGATCTCGGGACCGATACCATCCCCGGCCAATACGACGATGTGAAAATTCATGGGAACCTCTTGGGAAAAGAATGCCGGCCGGGGCTTTCCCCGGCCGGCGCGAAAAACCGACTAAAGCTTCAAACCCTTCATCGCCTCAAAAGCGGCCTTGGCGCTCTTTTTGACGTGCTTCAACAAGAGCTTGTTGACCCCGTTCAAATAGGCCTTGGCCGAAGCCTCGATGACGTCGGTGGAGACGCCCCGTCCATGGGCCTCGTCCCCGTTGGTGGTGACGGTGACCGTCACCTCGCCCTGGGCATCCCGCCCCTGGGTGAGGGCCTTCAAGGTGTAGTTCTCCAACTTGCCCTTGAACCCGGTCGCCCGGTCGATGGCATTGAAGACCGCGTCCACCGGCCCGTCGCCGGTCGCCGCTTCCTGGGTCTCCTGGTCGCCCTTCTTGAGCTTCAAGGTGGCCGTCGGGAGCGTCGTGGTCCCGGCGGAGGTATGCAGGTAGGTCAACTGGTAGGTATCGCTGGAAGCCGCGATCTTTTCCTCGATCAGGGCCTCGATATCCTCGTCATAGACGCTCTTTTTCTTGTCGGCCAGGTCCTTGAACTTGGCGAAGAGATTGTCCAATTCCTCCGGCTTCACCCCATAGCCCAGGTCCTCCAGGCGCTTCTTGAAGGCGTGTCGGCCCGAGTGCTTGCCCATGACCAAACGGCTCTCCGGCACCCCGATCTCCTGGGGCGTCATGATCTCGTAGGTCTGGCGGTACTTGAGCATGCCGTCCTGGTGGATGCCGCTCTCATGGGCGAAGGCGTTGTTGCCCACGATGGCCTTGTTGGGCTGGATGGGGAACCCGGTGAGGGTGGAGACCAGGCGGCTGGTCTTGTAGATCTCCCGGGTGTTCACCCCGGTGAAGAAGGGGTACTTGTCGGAACGGGTCTTGAGGATCATGACGATCTCCTCCAGGCTGGCGTTCCCCGCCCTCTCCCCAATGCCGTTGATGGTGCATTCCACCTGCCGGGCCCCGTTCTGGATGGCGGCCACCGAGTTGGCCACCGCCAGGCCCAGGTCGTTGTGGCAATGGACCGACAGGATGGTCTTGCCGATGTTGGGCACCCTTTGGCGGATGGAGGCGATCATGCGTCCGTATTCGTCGGGCACGGCGTATCCCACGGTGTCCGGCAGGTTCACCGTCGTGGCCCCGGCCTTGATGACGGCTTCCGTCATGCGGCAGAGATAGTCCACGTCGGACCGGGAGGCGTCCTGGGCCGAGAATTCCACGTCATCGGAGAACTTGCGGGCATATTTCACCGCGTCCACCGCCGCCTCGACCGCCTCTTCCTTGGTCTTGCGGAAGATGTATTGCAGGTGGATGTCGGAGGAGGAGATGAAGACGTGGATACGGGGTTTCTTGGCCGGTTTCAGGGCCTTGGCGCAGGTGTCGATGTCCTTACGCATGGCCCGGCAGAGCCCGGCCACCGAGGTCCGCTTCACGAGTTTGGCGATCTTCTGGACCGCGTCGAAATCGCCCGGCGAGGCCGCGGGGAAACCGGCTTCGATGATGTCCACGCCCAGTTTCTCCAGTTGGGCGGCGACCTTCAGTTTTTCCTCGGTGTTCAGGCTGGCCCCGGGGGCCTGCTCGCCGTCACGCAGGGTGGTATCGAAGATGTAAACGCGGTCCTGGGGATTGGATGTTCTTTGGTTCTTCATGATGTGTCTCCTTAGGGTTGGGTCCATGGGTCCGTAAATGGGTGAAAAGGGGGTCTAAGCGGCCGAGCGGGAGCGACGCAATCGGTCAACCCCCTTCTTGGTCAGGGAGGACAGGAGCCCCCAGAAGAAATAGAGGGTCAGGACGGCGAAAGCCGTGGGTTCCGCCGCCTTCAGGAGCGAGAAGATGACCAGCACGATCACCACCAGGGTGAGGGGCTTGACGGTCTCGAGCTTGAATTTCTTGAGGCTCGGGTAGCTGAGGGTGGAGATCATCACCAGCCCGATCATGACGGTCAGGATGGGGATGCCCCAGAACTCGATGAGGTTCAGGTTCTCCTCGTACCAGCCCATGACCTTGTTCATGAAGATGCCCTTCCCATACCAACCGCCCCAGCGGGAGAAAAGAACGTAGCTGGCCAGGATCCCGGCGGCGGCGGGGCTCGGGAGGCCCATGAAGTGGCTCTTCTCCTCCACCTGGGCCTGGACGTTGAACCGGGCCAGGCGGACGGCGGCGCAGACCACGTAGAACACCGTGATGGAGAGCCCCAGGCCGTTCTGGTAGCGGAGGACCGAGAGGTAGATCAGGATGGCCGGCGCCATGCCGAAGCTCACTAGGTCGGAGAGGCTGTCGAATTCCATGCCGAAGCGGCTGGTGGTACCCGTGGCCCGGGCCACGAAGCCGTCGAAGAAATCCATGAAGGCCGCGATCACGATGAAGCGCGCGGGCCAGACGAAAGGAACGACCTTGGTCTCGGCCGCAACCGACAGGGTCAGTGCGTCGTTGATGGCATAGGCGATGGAAAGGATGCCCAACACCATGTTGCCAGCCGTGAAAAGGTTCGGCAGGAGGTAGATGGTCTTGCGGAAGCGCGAGGAGGACGTTTTAGCCTCCGGGGCCGGATGGTTCTTCGTGCGGGAAGGGGCCATGTCAAAGCTCCCCGAGGACGGTCACACCGGCCAGGACCTGGTCGCCCACCTTCACGGCGGGTTTGAAGGTCTTGGGCATGAAAACATCCACCCGCGAGCCCAGCAGGATGCGCCCGATGCGTTTGCCCCGCTCGATGCGGTCGCCCTGACCGGGGGTGGTACGGATGCGGTGGCAGACCAGCCCGGCGATCTGCTTGAGCACCATGCGGCCCATTTTTTTCGGGCGGGGCCCGGGCGATATCAGGTCCACCACCAGGTGGGCCTGCTCATTGACCAGGTCGGCCTTGTCCTCATAGGCGGCCATGAACTCGCCCTTGTGATAGACCTTCTTCACCACCTTGCCGTCGAAGGGCGCCCGCTGGACGTGGTTGTTCAGCGGGTTCATGAAGATGGCGACCTGGACGCTGGGTTTCTTGAGGTGGAACTTCTCGGTGACGGTCCGGATGACCACGACCTTCCCGTCGGCCGGGCTGATCACCTGGCGGGGCTTGAGCGCCCGCCCAGGGGCCCGCTCAAAATCCCGGAAGAAGTTCAGGATGAGGAAGGAGACGACCAGGACCGCCACCCCGAAAAGGGCCAGGAACCAGTAGCCCCAGTGGGAGCCGGCCAGCAGCAGGACCCAACCCGTGATGAACACGGGCAGGAACATGCTCCAGGTTTCCGGCATGAACGGCAGTCTCACGGCAGCACCCCTCTGACCACAGAGGACACAGAGATCGCAGAGAAACCCGGACCCTTTAAAAGGCCTTTTTTCTCTTTTTCGATCCTTCTCTGTGCCCTCCGTGCCCTCTGTGGTTTGAACTTTTACTTTTTCTTCATCCAGCTGAACATGCTGCGCACCTGCACCCCGACCTTCTCGATCAAGTGCTCGGAATCGAGCTTCAGCACCGAGTTATAGACCGGCCGGTTGGCCTGGTTCTCCAGCACGAACTCGCGGGCGAACATGCCCGTCTGGATCTCGGAGAGGATGCGTCGCATCTCGCCACGGGTGTTCTCGGTGATGATGCGGCGTCCCCGGCTGATGTCCCCGTACTTGGCGGTGGTGGAAATGGCGTCCCGCATGCCGGTGATGCCCTTTTCGTAGATCAGGTCCACGATCAGTTTCACCTCATGCAGGCACTCGAAATAGGCCACTTCGGGCTGGTAGCCCGCGGAGACCAGGGTGTCGAACCCGGCGCGGATGAGCTCCGAAAGGCCGCCGCAGAGCACCACTTGCTCGCCGAAGAGGTCGGTCTCGGTCTCTTCCTTGAAGGTGGTCTCCAACACACCGGCGCGGGTGGCGCCGATGGCCTTGGCGTAGGCGAGCGCCAGCTTCATGGCGTTGCCGGTGGCGTTCTGGTGGATGGCGACGAGCGCCGGGACGCCCTTGCCGTCCACATAGGTGGTGCGCACCAGGTGGCCCGGACCCTTGGGGGCGATCATGAACACGTCCACGTCCGCGGGCGGCACGATCTGGCCGAAATGGATGTTGAACCCGTGGGAGAACATGAGGGCCTTGCCGGCCTTCAAGGACGGCAACACGTCGTTGCGGTAAAGGGCGCCCTGCAGGTCGTCCTGGATGAGGATCTGGATGATGTCGGCCTTGGCCGCCGCTTCCTTGGAGTCATAGGCCTCGAACCCGTCGGCCTTGGCCTGGGCCTTGGTCTTCTCGCTGCGGGCCCCGATGATGACCTTGATCCCCGAATCCTTGAGGTTCAGGGCCTGGTTGCGGCCTTGGTTGCCGTAACCCAGCACCGCCAGGGTCTTCCCCTTGAGGGCGTTGATATCGGCGTCTTGCTCGTAGTGGATCTTAGGCATTTCCTTCTCCTTGGTTTTTAGGTCCTGAATTAAGAATTCAGGATTAAGAATCAAAAATTGAGGTCAAAGGTTCGACTGTCCGGCCTTGCCGGCCTTCACCTTCACCTTGGCTTCCTCTTCCTCCAGCACCTTCTTGCCCCGGGAAATGGCCACCTCGCCGGTGCGCACCATCTCCAGGATGCCGTAATTCTTCAGGAGCTCGACCATGGCGTTGATCTTGCTCTCCTTGCCCGTCACTTCGATGATGAAGCTCTTCGCCCCCACGTCCACGATCTTTCCGTCGAAGCACTGGGCGATCTCCATGACCTGGCTTCGGTTATGGGCCTCGGCCTTGACCTTGATGAGGGCCAGGTCCCGCCCGATGAAATCATCGTTGGTCAGGTCGATGACCTTGATGACGTCGATGAGCTTGTTGAGCTGCTTTTCCACCTGGTCGATGATCCTCTCATCCCCCTTGACCACGATGGTCATGCGGGAGACCTTCGGGTCATCGGTGATCCCGACCACCAGACTGTCGATGTTGTAGCCCCGGGCCGAGAAAAGGTTCGAGACGCGGGACAGGACCCCCGCGTGGTTGTTCACGAGGACGGAAATGGTGTGACGCATGGTGTTGTTCCTTTCCCTGATCTTAAAGATGGACTTGGGTGGCTTTTTTGGGGGCCTTGGCCGCTTCCAGGGCCTTCTGTTTCTGGTGTTCCTTGGAGAGCACGATGTCCTTCACGGCCCCTCCGGCGGGGACCATGGGATAGACGTGCTCCTCGGCGTCGACCACCAGGTCGACCAGGCAGGGCCCCTTCTTGGTCAGGGCCTCTTCCAGGACCTTGGTCGTGTCCTTCGGGTTCTCCGCCCGGTAGCCCGCGATGCCGTAGGCGTCCGCCAGCTTCACGAAGTCCGGCTGGGCGGGGATCGAGGTGGCCGCGTAGCGCTTGTCGAAGAACAGGTCCTGCCATTGCTTGACCATGCCCATGAACTTGTTGTTGATGATGATGGTCTTCACATTGAGGTTGTACTGCTTCACGATGGCCAGTTCCTGCAGGGTCATCTGGAAGCTGCCGTCCCCCGCGATGTCGACGACCGTCGCGTTGGGGTGGGCGAAGGCGGCCCCAATGGCGGCCGGGAACCCGAACCCCATGGTGCCCAAGCCCCCCGAGGTCAGCCAACGACGGGGTTTATTGAACTTGTAATACTGGGCGGCCCACATCTGGTGCTGTCCGACCTCGGTGGCCACATAGGCGTCGCCCTTGGTGATGCGGTAGATCTCGTCGATGGCGAATTGGGGCAGCACGACCCCTTTGGGGTCCTGTTTGTACGCGAGCGGATGCTTGGTGTTCCAGGAATCCAGTTGGTCATACCACTCGTCATAGTCCTTGGTCCCGGCCCGTTTGGTCAGTTCCTTGAGGATGGAACGCATGTCGCCCAGAACATGGGCGTCCACCTTCACGTTCTTCCCGATGGAGGTGGGGTCCACGTCGATATGGGCCTTTTTCGAATGCGGGGAGAACTCGCTGAGCTTCCCCGTCACCCGGTCGTCGAAACGGCTACCGATGGCCAGCAGGAAATCGCAATGGGTCAGGGCCATGTTGGCCCGGTAGGACCCGTGCATGCCCAGCATGTCGATGAATTGCCGGTCGGTGGCCGGATAGGCCCCCAGGCCCATCAGGGTCAGGGTGACAGGCACGTTCGTCTTGCGGGCGAACTTGTAGAGGTCCTCCGAAGCCCCGGCGTTGATGACGCCGCCCCCGGCGTAAATGAGAGGACGCTTGGCGGCCTTCAAGAGCTCGGCGATCTTATCCAATTCGTTCATGTCCGGTTCGGGCACGAACTTGGAGAGAGGGATGGAAGGCTTCAACGGGATCTCCACCTCCGCCGAGGCGGCGGCGATGTCCTTGGGGATGTCGACCAGAACCGGCCCGGGACGGCCCGAGCGGGCGATGAAGAAGGCGTCCCGCATGATCTGGGGCAATTCCTGGATGTTCTTCACCAGGTAGTTGTGCTTGGTGCAGGAGCGGGTGATGCCGACCACGTCGGCTTCCTGGAACCCGTCGGTGCCGATGAGGGAGGTCGGGACCTGGCCCGTGATGGCGACCAGGGGGACCGAGTCCATATAGGCGTCGGCGAGACCAGTGACGATGTTGGTGGCGCCGGGGCCGGAGGTGACCACACAGACACCGACCTTGCCGGTCGACTTGGCGTAGCCCTCGGCCATATGGACCGCGCCTTGCTCGTGACGGGTATCGATGAGGCGGATCTTATCCCGGTTCAGGTAGATGGCGTCATAGACCGGCAGGATCGCCCCGCCCGTGACGCCCCAGCAGATGTCCACGCCCTCGCTTAAGAGGACATCCACCACCATTTCGGCGCCTTTTTTGAGCTTCGTCTTTTGTTTCGCCATCGTTTTCTCCTTAAAAATGCCCCAACCCCGGCAAGCGTGAAAGGGCTCGATTTTACAATAATTTCCTGGGTTTGTTCATCATTCAGGGCCGAAATCGCACCCGAATTTACGGGTTTTACGCCGAAAAGACCCTAAAACCGGACGGGATCAAGAGCGGGAGCCGAAGGGAGGGCTTTGGCTAAAAAAAAAAGCCGCGGCGGTCCCTTGGGCGGGACCCCGCGGCTTGGTAGCCGTCGTTAGGAGCGCACCGCCTCCGGACGCAAAACCGGTACCAATACCAACAAAAGGACCAAGGTTGTCGCGATGCCGAAGGCCATGAAAAACTCCTCGAAATTACTGCTGGTCGGACTATACCGACCCGACTTCTGAATGTCAAGGAGCGGAAGGCGGATCAATTGGCGAAAAGCCAAAAATGGAACAGTAACCACAGAAAGACCAAGACCGCACCCCAGGCCAACAGGGTCCTTTTGAGGTCCGCCCACCAGATCATGCCTTGGTTCTCCTTCAAATAATTCCTGAATCTGCCCCAGAAAAAAAGCGCGGGAGGAACGAATACGATCAACACGATGGATGCCAGCACCGCTTTGTGTTGCGCGTCCGGATGGTGCAGGACGCGAAAGACCAGGAAAAGACCGATCAAGACCATCAGGGATTGGGCCACCCAAAAGGTCACATATTCCAACAAGCTGGGCGGGATCTGGAACAAAAGGACCTTCCAATCCCTGTTCTCGACCAGTATCGATTCCTCCCCGGGTGGAAGGGGCGTTCCACAACGATAACAGCAAAGGATTCGGAGCCCTTTATGGAAGGGACTTTGCCGGTGATAGGCCGCTTTGTGCGGACAGGACCCGATGATCCATCCGATGGAAACAGCGAACCAGATGGACAGTACAACTTGGATGAAAAGACCCACCCCCACCAATTCGGGGTCGAAATTGCTGCTGATAGGGGTCAGGAATATGTTCAAGAGCAGGAACCAATACCAGGGTTCCAGTAGACGGATATGGGGGATGTCGGAGGATTGTTCGATGTAATAAGCCCAAGCCCTGGAAATGGCCCAAGCAAGTAGAATGACCACGATGATGGAGATCGGCATTTGGGAACGGCCCTCAAGACCGAAGGGTTATTTCCGGATCTGATCCAGGATCAACTGGGCGTCAGTGTAATTGGGGCGGCTTCGGACCGCCATAGAATAAGCTTCCTGGGCTTTCGCCTTTTGGCCGACCAGGTAGAGGAAATTCCCGTATTTCCAATAAAGATTCGCCGTGGGGTAGCCTTTCCGGATCGCCCGGTGAAGGGCCTGCAGATTGGGTCCCAGGCCTTCCTTGAAATGATATTGAGCGACCCACTCCCCATAGAGGGACTCCAGGAACGGATCTCCCGCCATCAAAGGGTACCCCCGCTCCAAAGCGTGGGCGGCTTTTTGATAAATTTCAGGATCATTGAGGATGCATTCAGCCTCGAATTGACGTTCGTGGAAGAATCGATGGGCCTGGAGCCATTTCCCGAGAAAGGCAGGCTCCTTCGGACCCAAAGGGACCAAGCCCAAGACAAGACCTCCGTCCTCCTCGACCTGACCACTGGGAAGAGGAAGCCATTGGACCTGTGGGAGCCGTTTTGAAAGGGCATCCTCCAGGTGACGGTTGACGATCAAGGCCGCCCAATGGGCCTGGGGGGGATCGAGCTTGGGGTTGAGGGCGGCATTGAAGGGATAGGTTTCCACGGTCAGGCTATGGTTGCGGGAAAGCAAAAGGAAATCGGAGAAGATCAAGCCGGGTCCTTCTTCCACGCTTTTTCTTTGAAGGGCAAGGAAGGCTTCCTGGTTCACCCTCTGGTCCGGGCTCGAGGGCCCGCGTCGGAGACCACTGTCAAAATTATTGGCCCTGGCCAAGTGGAAGGCATCCAACCCCATCGACAAGACCAAAAAAAGGGAAAAAACCAGAGGCCCCCATCGAAGCTTGGTCCATTCCCGGTAAAAGGCAACAAGTCCAAGAACCACAATGATCAGGGCCCAGGGCATGGCCTGAACGATGCGATAAAGACCTGGATAATCGGAAGTGGCCATCCCCGGGGCCAAACACCAAACGAACAGGACCAAAAGGACCCTTTCCCGAACATCCTTGCCCTTGAATACCCCCAATATTCCCCGGAAAAAGGCGAGCCCCAGGATCGGGTTCAGGAACCCTCCCCAAGCCGGAGCGTTCGAAGCATTCTTGACCAAGGCCCCGAACCAGAGGGCAGTCCAATAAGAAACAACATTGGATAATTTCTGCTGTATCGAGAAATTGGGACTGGTCAGTGCGATCTCTATCCAATGTGCGCCGAACCCCTCCCGGACCGCGAAATACAAGAAAGGACCTATGGTAATGGCCAGTGAAATGAAATAAAGGAGCGCGGACCTAAAATCCTTATTTTTTTTGTATGCCCAAAGAAAAAACAGGATGGAAGCGATCGCCACACCGACCCAAGAGGCATAAGTGAAGAACCCCAGGCCGGTCGCCGTCCCCCAGCCCAAAGCGGCCCACCTTTTTCGCTTCATCCCCTGTGCCGTCAAACAAAGAACGGCCATCCAAAGGACCACTCCTTCGAAAAAAGGGACCATCTGGAGATAGAACTCCCCTGCGTATACGGGCCAGAATCCAAAAGCCATTAGAAACCCGAACCATCCTGCCCCTTGTTTCGGCAAAAGGCGCCGGATTACGAAGGTCCAGACCAGGAAGGTCGCAACGGAAACCAAGGCCGCACTGGCGGCCAAGAATAGACGGACAGGTATGAATTTTCCAAGGAAGGCCGTATAGATCCAGATCGACAAAGGAGGATGTTGCCCAACCGTGTAGAAATAACGCCACTCCCAATGTTCCGCCAGATGGATTCCCAAGAAACCTTGGAGCGCCTCATCCCCGGTCGGCCAAGGATGGCCCCACCACGGGACCAATATCCGGTAACCCACGACGCCCAAAAATAAGAGCACGGTCATTGGGGACGGCCCCGATACGGAACCTTCCCGGGCCGAACGCTTGGAAGTTATCCCTTTCGAAAGCCCGTAAAGGGTCGCGAACATGAACAAGCCGTGCGATCCCAAGGCATAAGCGCCCATCTTGGAAAGATCGCAACCATAGGAAAGGTAGCAGAGGTCGATGAACAAAAGGGTCCATAAGGTGGAACGGAGAAATGTCTTTGTGATTCGTGGGATCCTGCGGTTAGGAACGGCGGTCAAGGGAATATCTCCTGAACTTCTCGCAAGGCCTCCAGGGCCCGGGCATGGAACTCTTCGACTTCTTTGGTTTTTCCTTCTTGGGCCTTGTATCGGGACAGCTTTTCCAACAAGTCCGCTGTTGGATATCCACGCTCCAAAGCCTTCACTAAAACTCGGTCCGAGATCGATGGATCCGATCCCAAGTTGAACTGGGAGACCCATTCCCAAAAGACCGTTTCCAGGTAACGATCCCCTTTGATCCGGGGATAAAGATCCCAGGTGTCCTCCAAGGCCGTCTTGAAATACTGGGGCCCATTGAAGCTTCGTTCAGCCTCCAGGTTCAACCGATGGAACGAATGATGGACCGCGATCAGGTCTGAGATCCATTTTCGGTCCCTTTCCCCGATCGGAATGAGGCCTAAAGCCATTCCGCCTTCCAATGCGGGCGGGACGGAATGGAACCAAAACCAACGGGCCTTTGGAAAACGGCTCCGTAAGAAAGGGACCAATTGGACCTCCGTGACCAAGGCGGCCCAAGAGCAGGCTTGGGGGTCCAAACGGTCGTTCTCGGCCGCATTAAAGGAATGGACCGCCACGGAAAGGGAATGGCCGAACTTCAGGGGCATGAAATCCGTCAGGACGATCCCCGGGCCTTGGGATTTGGCAACGCCTTGAAGGGTCCGATAGGCGAGGAATCCTTCATTCCCATCGGCAAAGGAGGCCTTTTCGATCCTCGCCCTTTCGCCGGAAAGGACCGGCTTCAGGTAATGCCAGCCATCCAGGGCGGTCGAAACGGCCAGGATCAGGCACAAACCCACAGTCGCCGTTTTATCGGCCTTGAGTCGGGAAAGAACGGCTCGTAGGCCCACAACACAGGTCCATAGGACCCAAGGCATGACCTGGATGATCCGGTTCAACTCAACATAGTCCCCCGCCAGGAGACCGGGCAAAAGGCAAATAAAAAGGAAAAACAAGGTGATCTTCGACTTCCCGGAGGCTCGGTCCTGGATCAAAGCCGCTAAACCGACCCAAAAAGCCGTGGACAGGATGGGATTCAGCATTCCACCCCAAAGCGGGCCATAGGAAGTACCTGCCTGAAGCGAACCCCAAAAAAGACTTGTGATATAGGAAAGTCGCGTGATCCAAAGGTGGGATGGTCCAAATCCCGGGTTGAGGGGAGAAGAATCCAAAAGATGGTGTCCATAGCCTTCCCGGAACGCCGCGATGAGGAACGGCAAGATCCCGAGCAGGAGGCCGGAATAATAGGCGACGTGCGCCATCCGTCCACGTCCGTTGAAAAGGGCCAACCAAAGGCAAGTTGCCCCGAAAAGGACCGCCCACCAGGCGGTGAAGGTCAAGGTTCCCAGCCCGATCCAGAGGCCCAAGAGGAATATATCCCACCCATGCCATCGGACCCTGGGTCCTTCCGCCAGTTCTCCAATTCCCCAAAGAGCGACAAGTTCCCAGAACGGAACGAAAAGTCCTTGGTGGCAATATCGCCCCAGCGAAAGGGGCCAATAACTGATCGCCAACAGGAACACAAAGACCAAGGACCATTTCCGGTCGAACCAACGGCGGGCCGCCCCATAACCGACCGGAATGAGGATCAGCGAAAAAAAAGCGGGAAGGCACCAAAGAGCGGTCAAACCATTCCATCCCGCCTTGAACATCAGGGCCAGGGACCAGATCAACAGAGGCGGATGCTCCCCCACGGTATAAAAGAACTGACCCGTCCAATGCCGGGCCAGGCCCATGGCCAGGAAACCATGAAGCCCTTCATCGCCCGTAGGCCAAAGGAAATCTTCCGTCAAACGCCAGAACCTGGGGACAGCACCCAGTAGGATCAAGGACACCAATGCCAAAAGCGCCGTGCTTGGCGCCGGTTTCTTTTCCACTCTTCGAAATGAAAGAGCACCTGAAAGATCCTTGAGGAAGAGGGCGGTGGTCGGAACCAAAAAGCCGGCTACGAAGACCCACCCAGTCACTACTGGCGGGAAGCCACCATAGGCCAACGCCGTATTGGCGGCGATCAGAAGGGTCACGAAGACCCAAAAGGCCGCTTTCGATCTCACAAGACCCCCAAATGATTCGCGACATAGAACCCTACGAAAAGAACGAGCGTGGTCAAGTAGATCCAGCGAAAACCAGTGCCTACAGCTCCTTCCAATAAGCCGGACTCCCGCAGCTTTCTGAACTCCAAATAGCTCATTCCCAGGAAAGCCAGGCCTTGAACGGCTCCCCAGGCCCCATAGCCACCGAGGGTCAGTTGGACCGCGAAGGAGAAAAAAACGGCCGTCCAAAAGAACAGGATCCCCCAGCCAGGTCGCTTTTCCCCTTCCCATTCCTCATGGGCAAGGGCCTCCCCGGAATAAGCGCTCGCCACCCAAAGGAAAAGCGGTATCCAAAGGGCCGATAAGAAGAGGGGTGCCAGGATGGCCGAGGTCCCATGATCCCGAACGATGTAACAGGTCCGCTCGACCCACATACCGGTGAAATAAAGCAGGGGCTGAAAATTGTTCAACACACCTTTTCCCTGGATCCCGATCCCTTGGCTTGCTCGCACCAAAAGAGAGATCGATACGGCGGACAAGACCATTCCCCAAGGAGCCAATAGGTCCAGATGGACCACTTCTGACCCGATGCCCAGATCCTCCAAATGACCAAGGGAAGGGACAAAAAAGGAAAATAAAAAGACCAAAAGGGTCGAAATAAGCAGGTAAAAAAACGAACTAAAAATGAGGGGGAACCAGTTCATGAACTGGTTTTTAGCACTAGATCGTCTTAATGGCGAGAGTAATGAAGGAGGCGCGTAAATAAACGATTTTCACGATCTTTTTCTCGATAATCTGCAGTTGTCGTGATTATTTCTGTTAAAAATCCATTAAGCTTGTTGCGTCATAATATAACATAATATATCATAACATTGCTTAGGTCTTAGGCCTAAACCCTTTAGCAATTCTTTTTGTCGAGTATTCAGGAGGCTTTCATGAAGCAAAAATGGTCGAAAGAAAAGATCGTTGAAACGATCCAGGATCTGAAAAAACAGAATGTGGACATTTCCGCAAGCAACATCTCGAAGAACTACATTCCCTTGTTCACCGCTGCTTGTTCCCGCCGTTATTTCTCCAGTTGGGCCAACGCCGTAAATGCCGCCGGGATCGACTACGAGCAGATCCTGGAAGCCGGGAAAACGCGCCGTCGCAACAAGTTGACCAAGTGGTCCAAGGAGCAGGTTTTGGAGGAGGTCCGCAAGGCTGAATCCCAAAAGCTACTGAGCACTTACCGGGATCGTTTGGCCCTTTACTCCGCCGCCCGGCGGGAATTCGGCAGTTGGAAGCAGGCTCTGGAAGCTGCGGGTTACAAGCTCACCAAAGGGTCCCACAAGAATTCGAACCAGATCTTCAAATCCGAGGAAATGAAGGATAATTCACCTGAGATGAAGGCCTGATCCATCTTAAAAAAAAGGGCGGGCCAAAAGGCCCGCCCTTTTTTTATGTCCTCAGATCCCGCACAGCCCAGACCTAGAATCGGTAAGCCAAGGCCACCATCGGTTTTTGCTGAAAGTCCAAGTAAGCGACCGGCTTCAACCCATGCTCATCGTTGAAGTCCTTGGCTGCCGTGGGCGCATGGGCCATATCCACGATCCAAAGACCCGTGAAAGCGATGACCCCTCCCCACATGAGGTTGGTCCCGATGTTATCGGCGTTCTTGGAATCGCCCAATAATCCACCTGAGAAGGTCGCCGTATCGGACCGGATCAAAGCCCCCAGGCCGAATGAAACCACCGACACGATCTCACCGGTCAAAAGCACGTTCCCCATCAGGTGGTCATCCGCGTAAAAATGACCATACCCATGGATCAGGAGCCCCGGAAAAAAAGCCAACATGAAGGCTTTGTTCGGGTCCTTGTAGAAATAATTCTGATGGTTGGTTTCCAGGCTTCCGGCCAAGCCGGTGTCGGCGTTTTGAGCGTTCACTTGGGCGGAAAGGACAAAAAGAAAGGATAGGAGCGTAAGGATGAAAGACCGAGCCGAAAGTTTCATGGAGCACGCCCATTCCGGGTGCATGGGAGGACTACTCCGGCTCGCCTCCCGCTTCCCCTCTTTTAGGATACCGACGAAGCTTCCTTCGCTTTTTTCTTCTTTCCTTGCGGGGCTGCTTCAGGATTCTGGTCCTCCGCCTTCCCTTCCTTCTTCTCGGCCGGATTCTCAGCGGTCTTCTCTTCCATCGGACGGTCCACCAATTCCAGGAAGACCATCTCGGCACCGTCTCCCATCCGATAACCCAGCTTCAGGATCCGGGTGTATCCGCCCTTGCGTTGGGCATAGCGGTAGATCAGGGTCTTATAAAGCTTGTTCACTACTTCTCGTTCACGGACGAACCCCAGCACGTTGCGCTTGGAAGCAAGGGTCTCCTTCTTAGCGGTCGTGATCATCTTCTCCGCATAGCGGCGGACTTCCTTGGCCCGCGCCTTGGTGGTCTTGATCCGTTCATGCTTCAACAGGGACGTGACCATGTTGCGGATCATGGCCCGGCGATGGGCTGGTTGGACGCCGAGGCGGCCGTGATGGGCTTGATGTCTCATGAAAAACTCCTCTGGGATTTAAACCGTGGTTTCGATGCGGGCGACCGCGAGGCCCTTCCCTTTGGTCAAGATGGAATCGGCATCCATCCCGAAGGAAAGCCCCATACCGCCTAGGATCTCCTTGATCTCGTTCAAGGACTTCCGGCCGAAATTCTTGTACTTCAACATGTCGGATTCGGTCTTACGGACCAGATCCCCAATGGTCTTGATGTTGGCGGTCTTCAGGCAGTTCGCGGAACGGACCGACAATTCCAATTCCTCGACGCTCTCGTTCAGCAATTCCCGCAAACGTTCCTCTTCCTCGCTGACCGAATCATCCTGTTGGATCGGTTCTTCCTCGAAGTTGATGAAGATCTGGAGGGAATCGCGGAGGATCTTGGCGGCATAGCCCAGGGCATCCTCGGGACTGATGCGGCCGTCGGTCCAGATCTCCATGATGAGCTTGTCATAGTCGGTCATCTGGCCGATGCGGGCCGATTCCACCGAATACTTGACTTGAAGGACCGGGGTGAAGACCGAATCGATGGGGATGACACCGATGGGCTGGCCTTCCCGTTTGTTGCGCTCCGCCGGGGCATAGCCGCGACCCTCTCCCACTTCGATCTCAATGTCCAAAGCCGCGTCATCCTCGGTGAGGGTGGCCAAGTGCAATTGAGGGTTCAAGATCTCGACATCCGCATCGGCCTGGATATCGGCGGCCACCACATTGCGTTCACCCTTCACGGAAAGACGCAGGGTCTTGGGGCCTGAATTATGCAGTTTGATCTTCAATTCCTTGAGGTTGAGGATGATCTCGGTCGTATCCTCGACCACACCGGGAATGGAAGAAAATTCGTGAGTGACCCCTTCGAACTTGACGGAAGTGACCGCCGCACCCGTGATAGAGGAAAGAAGGATCCGGCGGATCGAATTCCCCACGGATTGGCCATACCCGCGCTCGAAAGGCTCAGCGATGAACTTGCCATAGAGCGGGGTTAGTGACTCCTTCTCGTAATCCAAGAATTTAGGGATCTGAACATTTCCGATTTGCATGATTCCTCCCGGGAATTTTTCTGCCGTTTTCCGTTGCCTGGTTCAGGTTTACTTCGAGTAAAGTTCGACGATGAGCTGTTCTTGGACCGGCAGGGCGATCTCGTTCTTGTTCGGGACCTTTAAGAAGGTCCCCGCCAAAGCGGCGGTATCGACTTCCAGCCACTCGGGGACGCCCCGCTTTTGGAGGGTCTCCAAGGAACGCTTGACGCCGACGTTCTCTTTGAATTTCTCGGCGACGGAGATCTTGTCCCCGGCCTTCAGGGTATAAGAAGGAATGTCGACCTTCTTGCCGTTGACCAAGACCATTCCATGACGCACGACTTGCCGGGCCTGGCGGCGGGATTCGGCGAAACCCATCCGGTAAACGGTATTATCCAATCGCTGTTCCAACAATTGCAGGAGGGTCTCACCCGTGACGCCCTTTTTGGCCGAGGCGATGGCGAAGTAACGGCGGAATTGGCGTTCCAGGACCCCGTAGATGCGCTTGACCTTTTGTTTTTCGCGCAACTGAAGTCCGTACTCGGTGTCCTTCCGGCGCTTTTGGCCGTGCTGTCCCGGCGCGTAACCGCGGCGCTCGAAAGCGCATTTCTCGGTCTCGCAACGGGTCCCTTTCAGATAGAGTTTCATGCCTTCTCGTCGGCAGATCCGGCAAACGGATTGGGCGTTCATTCGATTCTCCTTTAAACGCGACGGCGCTTAGGCGGCCGGCAGCCATTGTGGGGGATAGGGGTGACATCTTTGATCATGGAAATTTGGAGCCCGCTGGTCTGGATAGCCCGAATGGCCGCTTCCCGGCCCGAACCCGGGCCCTTCACATAGATCTCGACCGCCTTCATGCCAGCATCGACCGCTTTCTTTCCTGCGGTCTCCGCAGCCACTTGAGCGGCAAAAGGAGTGGACTTCCGGCTCCCTTTAAAATTCATGGATCCTGCCGAGGACCAAGCCACGACGTTCCCTTTGGGGTCTGAAATGGTCACCAAAGTATTATTGAAGGTACACTGGATATGGACCACGCCGTTCCGGGGGGCCTTCTTTCCTTTTTTGACCGCCGCAGTTTGCGGGGCGCTCTTATCGTCCTTGACTTCGGCTTTGCTTTCCGCTTTTTCCGTCACGCTCATCTCCTTAGAAAATTACGACCCTCTGGATCATTCTTCTTTTTTACGTCCGCTACCCACCGTCTTACGGGGTCCTTTACGGGTCCGGGCGTTGGTCTTCGTCCTTTGACCCCGGACCGGAAGGCCCTTGCGATGGCGGCTGCCCCGGAAAGTTCCGATGTCGATCAATCGCTTTATGTTCATGGAGATCTCGCGACGAAGATCGCCTTCGACCTTGATATTTTCCTGATTGATGGCGTTCTGAATCCGCCCGATCTCATCGTCCTTGAGGTTCTTCACCCGGATGTCAGGATTCACGCCGGCCTTCGAGAGGATCTTCTTGGAAAGGGCTGGGCCCACCCCGAAAAGATAGGTCAAAGCCACTTCCACTCTTTTTTCCTTGGGGAGGTCGATACCGGAAATGCGAGCCATAGATTCCTCTCTATCCTTGCCGTTGTTTGTGTTTTGGGTTTGTGCAGATAACGCGGATCACTCGCTTGCGGCGGATGACCTTGCACTTATCGCATATGGGTTTTACGGATGACCGGACCTTCATTTGAAACCTTCCTCTTCGATTATTTGAACCGGTACGTGATCCGGCCTCGACTAAGATCGTAGGGTGACAATTCCACCGTGACCCGGTCCCCCGGTAGGATCCGGATGAAATTCATCCGCATCTTTCCGGAAACATGGGCCAGAACGACGTGCTTGTTCTCCAGTTCCACTCTAAAGCTGGCGTTGGGAAGGGCCTCAATCACCGTTCCCTCGACCGAAATCGCCTCTTCCTTTGCCATAGTCCTCCCCAAACCCTTCAGCCGGGTGTCAGCGGGTCAATATTTCTGGCCCTTGGGATCGGACGGCGACCGTGTCCTCAAAATGGGCCGAGAATTTACCATCTTTTGTCACGACTGTCCAGCCATCCCCCAGGACCTTGACCGCCTCCCCTCCCATGTTCACCATGGGTTCTAGGGCTAGACACATCCCCTCGACCAAACGCGGCCCCTGGTGGGGTTTGCCATAATTAGGCACCTGGGGCTCCTCGTGCATAGCTTGGCCGATCCCGTGTCCCACATAGTCCTTTACGACCGAGAAACCTTGCTTTTCGACATAATCCTGGATCGCAGCCCCAATATCCGAGATGCGGTTCCCCACCTGGCATTGGCGGATACCCCGTTCTAACGACTCCCAGGTCACCTGCAAAAGCCGGGTCACTTCCGGATCGACCTTGCCGACCGGAAAGGTCCTGGCCGAATCCCCACAATAACCTTTGTAAAAAGCCCCGATATCCACACCGACAATGTCGCCTTCCTGCAACACCCGATCCCCGGGGATCCCATGGACCACTTCCGAGTTGATCGAAGCACAGATGGTCGCCGGATAACCGTGGTAACCCAGGAAAGCCGGCACACAGTCATGCCTCTTGAAAAAGTCAAAGGCGAACTGGTCGAGTTCCCGGGTGGTCACGCCCGGTTTGACCCGTTTACCCAGCTCCACCAAAGCATCGGCCACGACTTTCCCGCTGACGCGCATCAACTTCAGCTCGGATTCAGACTTGAGGGTGATCAAACCTTGGCCGCTTTTTCCAAAGTGCCGTAGATCCGGCCCATGACCTCCTCATAGGGTCCTTCACAATCGACCCGTTTCAAGAGGCCTTTTTTATCGTAAAAATCGATCAAGGGTTCGGTATCGCGTTGATAGATGGAAAGGCGATTCTCGATCGTTTCCGGGCGGTCATCCGCCCTTTGGATCAGTTCTTTCCCGCACTTGTCGCAAATACCGTCTTTTTGAGGCCGCATATTGGTCCCGATATTGTAGGTCGCCCCGCAATTCGGACAGACCCGGCGTCCCGTCAAACGGGAGAGGAGCAGATCACGACTGACCACAATCTTGACCACACAGGTCAAGGAGATGTTCAAGGACTTGAGCATCTCATCCAGGCTCTCGGCTTGGGGCACGGTCCGCGGGAACCCGTCCAGTATGAAACCTTTCTGGGCGTCGGGTTGCTGGATCCGCTCTTCGATCAATTTGATGACCAAAGAATCGGGGACCAGCGCACCCTTCTTCATGAATTCCTGGGCTTGCAGCCCCAAAGCCGATCCGGCCTTGGCAGCCGCCCTCAACATATCGCCAGTGGACATCTGTGGAATGCCGTAACGCTTGACCAATTCGGCCGAATAGGTCCCCTTGCCGGCTCCCGGTTCCCCTAAAAGAATGATTCTCATTAGAACGCGCTCCGTCCCTTCAATCGGCCCTTCTTCATGAAGCCGTCGTAGTGCCTCATCAGGAGGTGGGATTCGATCTGTTTCATGGTGTCCAAAGCGACCCCCACGATGATCAGGAGGGAGGTCCCTCCGAATTGTATGGGGATATGGAGGTTACGGGTAAGGACATCGGGTATCACCGCGATGGCACAGACCGCCAAAGCTCCCCAGATGGTGATCCGGGTCAGGGTCCGGTCGATGAACTCGGCCGTAGGCTGTCCCGGGCGGATCCCCGGGATGAAACCACCGTACTTCTTCATGTTCTCGGATAGGTCGGTCGGATTGAAGGCGATGGCCGTGTAGAAGTAGCAAAAAAAGACGATGAAAGCCGAATAAAGGACATAGTAGACAAAAGCACCCGGCGAGAAATTACGGACGACGAATTCCATCGTGTTGTAGAGCCAGCCCTGATCGGCGGAAACCCAGGGAATGTTCTGGACGTATTTGGCGATAGTGGACGGGAACACCAGAATGGACGAAGAAAAGATCACGGCGATGACGCCCGAATAATCGACCTTCAATGGAAGCTGGGTCGATTGTCCCTTGAAAACTTGCCGACCGACAACACGGGTGGCGTATTGGACCGGGATCTTACGGGCCCCCTGTTGGAGGATCACGATAAAACCGATGGTCAAGACCGTGAAAAGACCGAAGAAAAGAACGGCCAAGAGGGAAATGGTCTGGGCTTGGACCATGCGATAAGTGGCGTCCAATTGCCCTGGAAGGGCGGCCACGATCCCCGCGAAGATGATGATGGACATCCCGTTGCCCACACCGTATTCCGTGATCTGTTCACCCAACCACATGATGAAAACAGTGCCCGTGGTCAAGGCTAGGACCGCCATGATCTGGAATCCAAGGCCCCAATTGGGGACCACGTTATCTCCGAAATTCCGGAAGAGATAAGTTGTTCCCGTTCCCTGGATCAGGCAAAGGACCACGGTTCCGATGCGGGTGTATTGGGTGATCTTGCGGCGTCCCAGTTCACCCTCTTTCGAGAGCTTTTCCAGTGTCGGAATGACCGCCGTCAAAAGCTGAAGGATGATGGACATACTGATATAGGGCATGACACCCAGGGCAAAGATGGAAGCCTGCTTGAAAGCGTTCCCGGAAAAGAGGTTCAGGAACCCCAGGATGCCGTTATTCTGGCTCCGGAACGCGCTTTCCAAGGCCTGTATATTCACACCAGGAACGGGAATATGGGTCCCGATCCGGTAGACCAAAAGGATTCCAAGGACGAAAAGGACGCGGTTCTTAAGTTCGGGGACGCGGAAGATGTTGAGGAAGGCAGAAAACAATTACAAGACCTCCGTTGTTCCGCCCGCGGCTTTGATCTTTTCAATGGCCGAAGCGCTGAAGGCCTGGGCCTTCACCGTCAAAGCAACCTTGATCTCTCCCCCACCCAGGACCTTAACGGCCTGGAGGTTGCCAATGAACCCCTTACCCTTCATCTCGGCCGGCGTCACCGTGGTGCCCTTGGGGAAAGTTGAAAGCTGATCCAGATTGACGACATCGAAAACCTTTTTATCGAGGCTCTTGAAACCCCGGATCGGGAGCCGACGATAGATCGGGGTTTGGCCGCCCTCGAACCCCAAGCGAACACCACCGCCGGTGCGCGAATTCTGGCCTTTGTTGCCGCGGGTCGCGGTCTTTCCATGACCCGAACCGGGCCCCTTTCCGACGATCTTGCGGCGTTTGACCGAGCCGCGGGCAGGTTTTAATTCAGAGATTTTCATTTCAGACCCTTATTTTTTGATTTCGACAAGATAGTCGATCTTTTGGACCATTCCCCGGATGACCGGAGTATCAGGTTTGACCACCGTTTGACGGATCTTCTTCAAGCCCAAGGCCTCGGCGATCTTGACATGCTTCGGCAGGCGTCCATTCAAGCTTTTGACCAACTGGATCTTGAGTTCACTCATGATTTTTGCGCTCCCGACAAGGCTTCCAAGGTCTTGCCGCGCAAGGCCGCGACCACTTCAGGAGAACGGACCGACCGCAATCCCTGCAAAGTCGCTTGGACCACGTTAAAGGTATTGTCCGATCGGATGGACTTGGTGAGGATGTCGTGGATCCCAGCCAATTCGCAAACCGCACGCACGCCGCCACCGGCCTTGATCCCGGTCCCGGGCGCCGCCGGACGGAGCATCACGCGCGAGGCCTTGAAAACGCCCACCACTTCATGGAAAAGGGTGTTTTCCTTCAAGGGCACCACGATCAGGTTCTTTTTCGCGTCGTCCACGGCCTTGCGGATGCCATCCGGGACTTCGCTCGCCTTCCCCGTGCCGACCCCCACGTGTCCATGCCCGTCCCCGATCACCACCAGGACGGCGAAGCTGAAGCGCCGACCACCTTTGACCACCTTGGCCACACGGTTGATCTGAACGACCTTTTCCTTCAAATCGAGTTTAGATGCGTCAATTCGGGCCATGGTCTTCCTTATCCTTAATATTGGAGTCCGTTTTGACGGGCCGCTTCCGCCAAGGCCTTGACCCGGCCGTGGAAGGGAAAGCCTCCCCTGTCAAAAACAACTTTGGTGACCGACTTTTCCTTCGCCAATTTGGCGATCTGTTCGCCCACGGCCTTGGCGGCCTCCATGTTCCCTCCGTATTTCACCTTGCTGCGGAGGTTCTGGTCGAAGCTTGCCGCCGATACCAAGGTCACTCCCTTGGTATCGTCGATCAATTGGGCCGAGATGTTCTTGGCGCCACGGTGAACGACCAAACGCGGCCTCTCCGTGGTCCCTTGGACCTTCTTACGGATCCGGGTATGCCGACGGAGCCTTTTGATGTTCTGCTGTTCCAAAGCCATGACGAACTCCTCGAATTTATCTTATTTACCGCCGGCTTTACCGGTCGCGCCGGTCTTCCCGACCTTCTTGCGTACATATTCGCCCAAATAACGGATCCCGGTCCCCTTGTAGACCTCCGGGGGCTTGACCCGGCGGATCTTGGAAGCGATCTCACCCACCAGGTACTTGTCGGTCCCCTTGACCGTCAGGAGGGTTTGTTTTTCGATGTCCACCGTGATCCCCTTCGGAAGTTCCATGACCACCGGATGGCTGAACCCCAAGGACATACTGAGCTTCCCCTTTTCGATCTGGGCGCGGTAACCGACACCTTGGATCTCCAACTTCTTCTCGAACCCGGTGGTGACGCCCAAGAGCATGTTCTTGATGAGGGCATGGATCAAACCATGGCTGGCGTTCAGGGCTTTCGCATCGCTTTTCGAGGCCTCGACCGTCGAGACCGTCAGGTTCTTATCTTGCAGGTCGACCTTCACTCCCGGCATTAAGTCCATGCTCAAGGAGCCCTTGGGTCCCTCGACCGTAACATGGGCCCCATCGACCTTGATCTTCGCCCCATTGGGCAGTGTTATCGGCTTTTTGGCGATTCGTGCCATGAAAATTCCCCTATCTTCGCTTTAGCTTTTAATGAACGTAACAAAGGACTTCACCGCCCACGCCCTGTTGACGGGCCTGCTGGTCGGTCAAGATCCCCTTCGAGGTTGAAAGAATAGCGATCCCCAACCCGCCGATGACCTTGGGGATATGGGCCTTGCCTGAATAGACACGGCGTCCTGAACGGCTGACCCGGGAGATGTTGGTGATGACCTTTTCCTTTTTCTCCCCGTATTTCATGGAGATACGGATCACCGAGGGCTTGGCCTTTTCCTCGACGACCTTGTAATTCTTGATGAACCCTTCCTCGGAAAGGATGCGGGCGATCTCCAGCTTCAACTTGGAAAAAGGAACGTCCACCTTTTCCTTGTAGGTCTGGTTCGCATTGCGAACACGGGTCAGCATATCGGCGATGGGATCCGTCATTGACATGGATTTTGGCTCCTTAACCTTACCAGCTGGCTTTAACGACGCCGGGGATCTTTCCCTCACCGGCCAATTTACGGAAGCAGATACGGCACATCCCAAAACGTCTCAGGAAAGCTCGGGGCCTCCCGCAGAGATTGCAGCGGTTATAGGCCCGGACCTTGAACTTGGGCTTTTCTTTCTGCTTGTTGATGAGGCATTTTTTCGCCATGGGCTCTCCTAGTTCCTAAAGGGCATGCCCAGAAGCTTCAAAAGCTCCTTGGCCTGCTCATCGTTCTTCGAATTGGTCGCGAAAGTGATGTCCATGCCGTGGATGGACTGGACACTGTCGAAATTGATCTCCGGAAAAATGATCTGCTCTTTCAACCCCAGGGTGTAATTCCCGCGCCCATCAAAAGAACGGGTCGGAACCCCGCGGAAATCGCGGATCCGGGGAAAGGAGACCATGAAAAGGCGTTCCATGAATTGGTACATCCGGTCCCCTCGCAACGTCACTTTGGCGCCCAAGGGCTGGTTGGCCCGGAGCTTGAAATTGGAGATGGCCTTCTTGGAACGGGTCACGGCCGGCTTTTGACCGCTGATCAAAGCCAGCTCATCGACCGCCATGTCCAACAACTTGATGTTGTTCTCGGAAGCCGCCTTGCCAACGCAGACGTTGATGACGATCTTCTCGACCTTGGGCACCTGCATGACGTTCTTGATCTCGAATTTCTTCATGAGGGCCGGAACGATCTCGCTCTTATAGCGATCCTTCAGGATGGTAGTGGTCGGCATCTTACTTTTCCTTATCCATGATTTCGCCGCACTTCTTGCAGGCGCGGACCTTCTGGCCGTTGGCGAGGACCTTGTGCGCGACACGGGTCGGTTTTTGGCACTTTCCACAAACGACCTGAAGGTTCGAGATGGCCACCGGGGCTTCTTTCTCGAGTATTCCCCCTTGGGGCATCTGCTGGGTGGGCCGGGTATGGCGTTTGACCATATTGATCTTCTCGACCAAGGCCTTCTCCGTCTTGGTGAAGAGCCGGATGACCCTTCCCTTCTTTCCACGGTCCTTCCCGGTCAGGATCAGGACCGTATCCTCACGATGAACATGCATGGTTTACAGGACCTCCGGGGCCAGGGAAATGATCTTCATGAAATTCTTCTCGCGCAGTTCGCGGGTCACGGGCCCGAAGATGCGCGTTCCCCGGGGGTTCATTTGGTCATTGATGATCACGGCCGCATTCTCGTCGAAACGGATGTTGGACCCATCCGGCCGCGAGAACACACGGCGTTGGCGGACGATGACGGCCCGAACGACCTCGCTCTTTTTGACACCCGCTCCCGGGATGGCTTCCTTGACGGCGGCCACGATGATATCGCCGATAGCGGCGTAACGACGGCGGGTCCCGCCCAACACGTGGATGCACATGATCTTGGTGGCGCCACTGTTGTCGGCGACGTTCAAGACCGTCTGAGGCATGATCATACCTTGGCCTCCTCGACCTGGACGGCCTTCTTAAGGATCTTCACTAAACGCCAATGCTTGTCCGCACTGATGGGACGGGTCTCGGCCACCAAGACCACATCGCCCTTCTTGGTCTCATTCTTGGGGTCGTGGACCTTGAAGCGGCTGCTGCGACGCACCAATTTTTGGTAGAGCGGATGTTTCACGAGACGCTCAATGGAGACCACCGCGGTCTTGTCCATCTTGCGGCTCAGCACTACCGCCGTCTTCATCCTGGCTTTTGGCCGTTGTTCTTGCGACGTCATGGATATCTCCTCACGAAGCCTTGCTGTCTTTTTCTTTTTCACGAAGGATCGTCTTGAGCCGCGCCACATGGCGGCGGGCCTCCCGGATCTTCATCGGGTTCTCCAGCTGTTTCGTGGCCAGCTGGATCTTCAAATTGAAAAGTTCCTCTTCCTTGGAGATCAATTGGCTCTTGATCTGATCCAAGTTGAGGTCCCTGATCTCTTTCGATTTCATGCCACACCTCCGGACTGGGAGCGGGAAATATAACGCGTCTTCACCGGCAATTTATGGGCCGCCAATTCAAAAGCCTCTTGGGCCACTTTCTCAGGGCAACCGCTCAGCTCAAAAAGGATACGACCCGGCTTGACGACCGCGGCCCAATGATCCGGAGCGCCTTTCCCACCGCCCATACGGACTTCGGCAGGCTTACGGGTGATCGGCTTGTCCGGGAATATCCGGACCCAAAGTTTACCGACACGCTTCATGTGGCGGTTGATGGCCACACGGGCGGCTTCGATCTGGCGATCGGTGACATAAGAAGCATCCATCGATTTCAAGCCGAACTCGCCGAAAGCCATCTCGGCGCCGTTCTTCGTCTGGCCTCGCATCCGGCCTTTCATCGTCTTGCGGTATTTCACACGTTTGGGCATTAACATGGTCTTTCCTTAATCAAGCCTTGGTCGGCGCGGGCCGGCTCTCGGGACCGCGTCTTTCCCGGGCCTGGGGCTTGGCCTTGGCCGGGACCACTTCTTCTTGTTTATCCTTCGATCCGAAGATCTCTTTCTTGAACACCCAGCACTTCACGCCGATCTTGCCATAGGTGGTGCTCGCTTCGGAGAAACCGAAGTCGATATCGGCCCGGAGGGTATGCAGGGGCACCCGGCCTTCACGGTACCATTCGGTTCGGGCGATCTCGGAGCCGGCCAAACGGCCGGAGCACATGATCTTGATCCCCTTGGCCCCGCCGTCCAGGGCGGCTTGGATGGCCTTTTTCATCGCGCGGCGGAAAGCGACCCGTTTTTCCAACTGTCCACACACACCCTCGGAGATCAATTGGGCATTGGTCTCGGGATGCTTCTCCTCGTTGATATTGATCCGCACCTCTTTTTTCGAGAAGCGTTGGAGCTCTTCCTTCAGCTTGTCGACCTCGGACCCCTTCTTGCCGATGACAATACCGGGACGGGAAGCGAAAATGTCGACCTCGACCACTTCCCCTTTGCGCTTCAGGACCACCCGGGCGATACCGGCGTGTTTTAAGCGCAGTTTCACGAACTTGCGGATCTCGATATCCTCGAGCAGGGTCTGGGTATAAATCTTATGCTTCGCGTTGAACCACAAGGAATCCCAGTCCCGGATGATGCCGACGCGTAAACCCGTCGGATTGATTTTTTGTCCCAAAAGTCCCTCCCTAGCCCTGGCTAGTTCTTTGTCTCGTCCGTCACGATCACCCGGATGTGGCTGGTCCGCTTATGGATCAAGCTGGCCCGGCCCATGGCCCGGGGGATGAAACGGCGCGTATTGCGCTTCATAGGGCCACCATCCACCTGGATGGATTTGATGACCCATTTGTCCACGTCGACCCGGCCGTTCTGACCGGCATTGGAGACCGCCGCCTTGACCACCTTCGCCAGGACACCGGCCGCCCGCTTCTTGGTGAAGGCAAGGATGTTCAAGGCCTCCCCAACGTTCTTCTTCTTGATCAACTCCACGACCTGACGGGCCTTGCGGGGCGTCACGCTGGTAAATCGGGAGATCGCTTGTGCTTGCATGTCCGTTTCCTTTTTTCGCCTATTTCAGGGCCGAGGCTTTTTCCGTCTTCACGGCCCCGTGGGCCTTGAAAGTGCGGGTGGGGGCGAACTCGCCCAGCTTGTGACCGACCATGTTCTCCGTGATGAAGACGGGGATGAATTTCTTCCCGTTATGGATGGCGAAGGTATGCCCCACCATCTCCGGATGGACCGTGCAGCGACGGACATAGGTCTTGATGACCTTCTTGTCACTGGCGCGGTTCATCTTCTGGATCAACTTCATCAGCTTTTGGTCCAGGTAGGGACCTTTTTTCATCGATCGGCTCATGGCGACCTCTTTGGTTATTTACGGCGTGTGACGATGTATTTCTCGGTGAACTTGTTCTTACGGGTCTTGTAACCCTTGGTCGGCTTGCCCCAAGGCGTGGTCGGATGGCGGCCACCGGAGGTTTTCCCTTCGCCACCGCCCATCGGATGGCCGTCGCCTGGACGGGTCACCACACCGCGGGATTGGGGCCTTTCCCCCATCCAACGCATGCGGCCGGCCTTGCCGATGCTGACGTTGATGTGATCCAGGTTCCCGACCTGTCCAACGGAGGCCATGCATTCCACATGGACCTTCCGCATCTCACCCGAGGGCAGCTTGATGGTCGCATAGTCCCCTTCCCGGGCCATCAACTGGGCGACGGACCCGGCGGACCGGACCAACTGCCCGCCTTTGCCGGGACGAAGCTCGATGTTGTGCAACATGGTACCGAGGGGGACATCCTTCAATTTCATGGCGTGGCCGGGTTTCACATCGGCGCCCTGCCCGGAGATGACCTGGTCGCCCACTTTTAAGCCCTCAGGAGCCAGGATGTACTTCTTTTCTCCGTCCAGGAACTGGATGAGAGCAATGCGAGAGGTGCGGTTCGGATCGTATTCGAGGGAGACGACCTTGGCGGTCATGCCGTCCTTCCCCCGGCCAAAATCGATGACACGGTATTGGCGCTTATGCCCGGCGCCGCGGTGGCGCGAAGTGATACGACCATACATATTGCGCCCGCCCGTGGACTTGAGGGGTTCCATCAGGGACTTTTCCGGGGCCTTTTTTGTCAGGTCCTTGTCCACGATGGCCGTCATGCCGCGGCGGCCAGCGGAGGTTGGTTTGTAGGCTTTGATGGCCATGGGTTATGCCCCTTCCATGAGTTCCAGCTTTTGGCCGGGCTTGAGGGTGACGATCGCCTTCTTCCAGCGATAGGCCTTGGACTGGGAGCGGCCGAAACGGCGGAGCTTGGCCGGAACTTTGGTCGTGTTCACCTTCAAGACCTCGACCTTATCTTTCTTGAAGATCGATTCGACCGCATTACGGATCTCCTGCTTGGTCGCGTTCGGATGGACCTGGAAGGAATACTTTCCCTTTTCGCGCAACTGGGTGCTGCGCTCCGTGATCAAGGGGCGGATGATGACCTCTTGGATCTTCTTCATGACACCTTCTCCTTGCCCGACGCGGCGGTCGTAAGGGACTCGGTGAGCTTCTTCAGGGTGCCCTGGGTCAAAACGACCACCTCGTGGCTGACCACCTCATAGGTGTTCAGGTTCTCTCGGGACAAAAGGGTCGCCCCGCGGAGATTACGGAAGCTCTTGGACGTGTTCTCGTTGGATTGGTCGGTGACCACCAGGCATTTCTTGCCGGTGACACCCAAGCCTTTGAGCATCAGGGCCGCCTGCTTGGTCTTGGGACCATCGAACTTCAAGCTCTCAATGACCAAAAGGTTGCCTTGTTGGGCCTTGTCGGAAAGGGATTCGGCCAAGGCTTGGCGGCGCATCTTCTTAGGGAGCGCCTTGGAATAATCACGGGGCTTCGGCCCATGGGCGATGCCGCCACCCACGAATTGAACGGCCCGGATGGACCCTTGGCGGGCGTTCCCGGTCCCTTTCTGTTTGAAGGGCTTCTTGCCGCCCCCGGAAACCTCGCCCTTGGCCTTGGTCTTGACCGTTCCCAAACGTTGGTTGGCCAAGTGGGTGGTTACACCCCTCCACAAATGATGGGGACGGACCTTGAGCCCGAAAAGGGACTCGGGAAGGTCCACCTGCCCGGTGGATTGACCCGCTGGATTGTAAAGATTCGCTTTAGGCATGCCTGATCACCTTTATTTTTTTACGCTTGGGCGGACCGTAATGATCCCGCCGTTGGCCCCGGGCACCGCGCCCTTGACGAAAAGTAGATTGTTGTCCGAGTCCACCTTCACGACCCGTAAGTTCAAGACCGTGTTCTGTGTGGTCCCCATATGGCCCGGCATCCGGCTCCCGGGATAGACACGGGAAGGATCGGAAGAGGCGCCGATACCACCCGGCGCACGATGGAACATGCTGCCGTGGGAATTACGACCACCGCGGAACCCGTGGCGACGAACCACACCCTGAAAACCCTTCCCTTTGGTCACGCCCGTCACATCCACCCAGACCGTCTCCTTCAGGTTCTCGACCGTCAAAGTCTGGCCGACCTGGAAGGGCGCTGCGTCGGTCACGATCACTTCCTTGAGCACCCGTTTCGGAGTGGCCCCGGACTTTTTGAAGTGGCCTTGGAGCGACTTCGTCGTGTGTTTTTCTTTCTTCTCAGCGAACCCCAATTGAAGGGCGTTATACCCCTCTTTGTCCTGGGTCTTCTTTTGGATGACCACACAAGGACCCACCTCCAGCACGGTCACGTGGGTGGCCTTGCCGCTTTCCTCAAAAAGGGTGGTCTGGCCGATCTTCTTGCCGATCAATGTCTTCACGGTCTCGCTCATCTCATCCACCCTTACAGTTTGATCTCGACGTCAACGCCGGCCGGCAGGTCCAGTTTCATCAGTGAATCGATGGTCCTTTGGTTCGGATTGACGATGTCCACCAGGCGCTTGTGCGTCCGGATCTCGAATTGCTCACGCGACTTCTTGTCCACATGGGGACTGCGCAGGACGGTGTAACGGTTGATCTCGGTCGGAAGGGGCACGGGCCCCAATACCACCGCGCCGGTCCGGCGGACCGTTTCGATGATCTCGACCGTCGACCGATCCAACAAACGGTGGTCGTAGGCCTTCAATTTGATCCGGATCTTTTGACTCGTGGCCGTGGCCATTTTAGGACCGTCCCTTTCTTTACTCGATGATCTGGGTGACGACGCCGGCGCCCACGGTGTGGCCGCCCTCACGGATGGCGAAACGCAGTTCCTTCTCCATCGCCACCGGCACGATCAACTCGATCTCCATCGTGATGTTATCCCCGGGCATCACCATCT
>DASZRK010000074.1 GCA_035549195.1 bacterium | reverse complement strand
GGTGGGGGTATTGGTCGGCGTATTCGTGGGCGTCCGGCTGGGGGTGGGGGTCGGGGTGTTGGTGGGCGTATAGGTATTGGTCGGGGTCGGCGTATTCGTCGGGCTATTGGTGGGGGTGTTGGTCGGGGTCAGGGTCGGCGTGTTGGTCGGGGTGAAAGTGGGCGTCCGGGTCGGGGTGTTGGTGGGGGTAAAGGTCGGCGTGGGGGTCGGGGTGTTGGTGGGCGTATTGGTGGGGGTGTTGGTGGCGCAGACCACGCTGGCCGTCACCGCGTTGGAATAGGTCACGGTCACCGAATTGTTGTCACGGACCGCGGCGATGTTGGTGATGGGCGAACCGGTGCAGGTCACCGAACCCCACCAGGTGATGGAACCGGTCGCGTTGTAGATGGTGCCCGGGAAATCCCACCGGAGCATGGGAGCGGGATTGTTGGGGGCGGTCCCGGCGCCGACATAGGAGACCCCGGTGGGCACCGTGTCCCAGATGCGGGCGTTCACCACCGGGTCCGGGGCGAAGACCTTCAGGTTGTCGAAGTAGTCCAGGCCCTGGCTGGTCTGCCAACCCACGCTCTTGCACCCCCCGCAGGGGATGGCCGCGGCGTCCGTGTAATTGATGGTCCAGGCGGCCGGTTCGGTCGTTCCCCGCTTCCAGGCCTTCACCTGGATGTTCACCGTGCCGCCGTTCCGGGTCACGAGGGCCTTCACCGTCCACCATTCGTTGGAATTGGGCGACGGTGAAAGGGTGCCCACCGCCGGCCAGGTCGGGGTCCCGCCCGCGGTCCTCTGGATGGCCAAATGGCCGGGCGCCCCGCTGCCGCCCACGTAACCGTCGGTGGAAAAGACCACCATGTAATTGTTGGAGGTGGCCCCGCCGCAATCGGTCTGGATCACCATGGCCGCGTCCAGGTTCGGGGTGTTGCTCGAGTCCACCATCAGGTCTCCTTCCACCATATAGGTGGAGAAGGTGCAAAGGGAGGCGGGCGCGGGCCGCACCAACTGGGGATAACGGCTGTTCCCGTTCCCGGTGATGTAATGGTCGTTCCCGGCCCCGCAACTGACGGTCCAGGTCCCGTTCTGTCCGCTCTCCGGGAGGATGGTGTAGGAGCCCGAGGGGACGTCCCCGGCCGGGAAGCCGCCGCAACTTTGGGTGTCGTAATAGTCGTAGGTCTGCAGGCTCTCGCCGTTGATGTCGTAATCCAGGGTATAGGTGATGTTCTGGCCCGGGTTCAGGGAGGTGGCCGATTCGCTCTTGTTGATCTGGAAGCCGCCGGTGGTATTGACCGTCACGACGTTCGTGGTCTGGGTCGCCACCTCGTTGGACTGGCCGGTGGCCGTGTTGGTGATCTGGCCGCTGGCGGGGGACGAGGTGACCTGGACCAGCATCCAGACCTGGCCCGTTTTATAGTTGCCGGCGTTCCCCAGGCCCCAGGTGACATTGGTCCCCGGTCCGCCCGAAGAGGGCGATCCGCCCGGGCTCACCGCCACCAGGGTGGTGTTGGCGGGCACCAGGTCATGGAGCATGAAGTTATTGGTGTTCACGAAGGAGTAGTCGACCTTGAAAAGGATGTAATCGCCCACGGCGGCCGAGTTCCCCTCGGCGGACTTGAGCAGGGTGATGCCCGGGGGCGGCAGGGGGACGGAGAAATTGATGCCGGCCGAAACGTCGCCGCCCAGGCCGCCCGCGCAATCGATGTAGTCCTCCTTGGCCCCGACCACGAGGCTGTAATTGCCCGAGTTGAGGACCGAGCCGTCGATATAGATGGGCCAGACGGCGGTGACCGAACCGGCCGGACAGGCGGGAGTGCCGTTGTTGGTGTAGCTGGGATAGACCGGCGGCCCCTTGACCCCCTGGGCCCCGCTTCCATTGTGGTAAGACCCGGGCGTGGAGGCGATGCCGCCTGGGATGGAGGAATCCACCACGAAATGTTCCGAGGCGGCGGGGCAGGCGACGATGTTGGTGACATTCGACCCGCTGACGATGGCCGCCATGATCTCGATGCGGTTGTTGGCCCAGGCGGTGTCGTCACAGACCGAGACCGTGACATACATCGTCGACCCGGGGGCGGGATTGGAATTGGAGATGCCGAGGATCTGGAGATTTTGGGGATTGGCCCAAGCGGCGGACGCGGACAAAAAGAAAAGACCGGCCAAGAGGTTCTTGGCGGTTCCATTAAATCGATTCAATGTCGGAAAACGGGCCATGTCGGTCCTAAAATGGGATGAACCCCGTACGGGATACCTTAAAAGAACTGCATTTTCCCTGCCAGGGTTTAAGATTAAAACCCTTTTTTAGAAGCGTTTTTATGCCTATTTCCGAAGGAAAAACATGAGGCAAGACATGGTTTTGTCAGTTTTTACTGCTTTATCGCGAAATTATACTCTGTTTTTTTACGTTCCGGGCCATGGTCCGGACCCGGGCAAGTTTGCCATTCCATGGGCCCCGACTAAGATAGCCAGCGACCATGACGCCTAAAAAATACCCCATGCGATCCCTCCCACCCCTCCTCGGCCTTCTTCTGGTCCTTCTATTAGGTTACTTCCCGCTGGTCCTGCACCCCTCCCTTCATACCGCTTGTCCCGAGAACGACACCTGGAACCTTCCGATCCGCTGGTCGGTGCTGACCGCCCTTCGCGGCGGCCATCTCCCGCTCTGGAACCCGCTCTCCGCCTTCGGCATTCCCTGGCTGGCCACCTGGCAGACCGGCACCTTCTATCCGGGCACCTGGCTCTTCCGGATCTTCGGATTGGGTTTTTGGAACCTTTCGGGCCTCCTCCATCTGCTGGTCTTCTCCCTGGGTCTTTTTTTCCTCCTGAGGCGTTGGGCCTGTCCCCTGCCCTGGGCCCTCACCGCCGCCGGGGTCGGCCTCTTGAACGGATGCGCCTTCAACCATCTGGGAAGCAATTCCTCCATGGACACCCTGGCCTGGATGCCCTGGGTCTTTTGGGCCGTCCATGTCCTGGCGTCGGAGCGCCGCGGGTCCTTCCTGCCCCTCGCCCTTTTCCTCTCCCTCCAGATTTTCGCCGGATATCCCCAGATCATCCTTTACACCTTGCTGGGCGCGTCGGCCTACGCGGCCTTCCTGGGCGGTCCGCGTCTGGCGCTCAGGACCGGGGCGGCCTTCGGGCTTTCCCTCCTCTTCACCTGCGCCCAATGGCTCCCCTCGGTCGAATATTTCTTCACCCAGGCCGCCCGTCTCCCGGCGGTCCATGACAACCCGGACTTTTTCCTGCCCCTGAAGAACCTTCGGACCCTCTGGGACCCATCGGCCCTGGCCCGGGATGGAAGACCGGACTTCGTGGCCGACCCCACCTTCTTCTACTTCAATCTCTATTCGGGGATCCTTCCCTTGATCGTGATCCTGGCCGGATCTTTCCGGGTGAAAAAACTCAGCGCCTCCACCCGCTTCTTCCTGCTCGGCACCCTGGCCGTTCTGCTTTGGTCGTTGGGGTTCCCCGGTCTCTTCTTCGGGCCCCTTCACCTTCCCTTCCCCGCCTTCCTGGAGCCCGCCAAGAGCTGGGTGCTCTTCGATCTTTTCTTCCTGGCCTCCTTGGCCCTGGTCCTGAAGGACCTTTTCCCGAAACCCGGGATAGGGGCCTGGGTCCTCGGCGGTCTTTGCGTCCTCAACCTTCTGGTCTATGTCCATCTCCAACCCCTGGAGAGGAACCTCCTTCCAGGCGATCCCATCCTCACGACGGCCGCCGCGCCCTTCCAAGCCAACCTGGGGACCGGCCGGGCCCTGGTCCTCCCCGACGCCGCCCACCACGCCGGTCTCTACACGCCCCTGCCCGACCCGGACCACAAACCCCTCTTCAAGCGCTTCATCCCTAATTCCAACTACTTCGTCTCCTTGCCCTTGGCCACCTTCTACGGTTCCACCCAGCCCTCCTGGGGCGCCCTGGACGCGGCCTTTTATTTCCAATATGTCTTTTCCGGGGACAAGGGCGGCGGCTTGATGGATCTTCTGGGCGTGGACCTGCTCTATGTGCCGAGCGACCGCCTGCCGGCCCATTATCAAAAGGTGATGAAAGACGGGGATTGGACCCTTTGGAAGAACCCCCATTCCCTCGGGGACCATTTCTTTTTCTCAGGCGAGATCGCCCAGGCCGACCGCAAGACCGTCTTCACCCGCTTCGCAGCGGGCCTGTCGGACCCCCGCCAGACCCTCTTTTTGGACAGGCCGGAGGGGATGGAAAAAGACCGCCCCATACCCCCCGACGCCAGGGTCCTCGAATTGGAAAAGGGCCATCCGGCGGGGTTCCTGGTCGTGACCCAGAACGCCCTGCCGGGTTGGCGGGCCTGGGTGGATGGGAAGGGGACGGGGATCGCGCGGGCGGACGGCATCTTCCAGGCCATCGAAGTGCCCGCCGGGGCCCAAGAAGTGCGGCTCTCCTACGAACCCACCTCGTTCCGGCTCGGGCTCTTCCTGTCGCTCTTGGGCGGGGCCTGGCTCTTGGCGCGGGTCCTTCTATTAAGAAGGAAGCCCTAAGAGTCCCTGGGCGGCCGCGAAAACTTTATCGGGGCCGATGCGCACCATGCATTCCTGTTGGTAATGCCCCCCGGCCTGGGCGTGGCGGGGATGGGGGCAGACGTTCAAGTCGCAGGGCCCGCAATCCAGGAAATGCTGAAGATAAAGATGGCGCGGGTCCTGGGGTTTGACCCAGCTCAAGCCCCAGTGAGGCCCGCAAAGGGTGAGGCTGGGCACCCCGAAGGCCTGGGCCAGGTGCTGGGGGGTCCCGTCGTTCCCGATCAAAAGGTCCATTTGGGAAAGGAAGGCCGCCGCCTGGAGAAGCCCGGTCGAGGGCACCCGGAGCACCTGGTCCCCGATCCCCCAGGCCACTTCGTCCAAGAGGGCCCCGTCGCCGGGCCCGCCCACCAGGACGGGTTTGACGTTCCATCGTTCATATATCTTCAAGGCCAACCGGCGCCAATGGTCGGCGGGCCAGCGTTTGGAAGGCCAGGTCCCGGTGGGGTTGAGGCCGATCTTTTTCCTCTGGGCGCCCAATTCCCCGCCGGCCCACTGGCCACGGGCCCATTCCAGGTCCCCCGGTCCCAGCGCGATGCGGGTGTCGATCCCGTCCCCCTCGATCCCCAGTCCCCTCAATAGGTCGAGCAACACCTCCACCTGATAGCGCCTTTCGTAGCGGCGGGGCGGGATGCGGTGGTTGAAGGCCCAGCGGCGCAGCCGGATGTCGAAGCCCGCCCGCAGGGGGGCCCCCGAAAGGAGGGTCAGCCAGGCCGAGCGGGGTTCGGCCGCCAGGTCCAGGGTCCAGTCGAATTTTTCGGCGCGAAGGTCCGAGAGGAATTGGAGAAGGTCCCCGAGCGGCGCCTTCTTCTCCGGATGGACCCAGACCTTTTCAACCAGGGGATCGTGCTGGAGCAGGGGGGCGGAAGCGGCGCGGGTGAGGAAATGGACCTGGGCCTTGGGGTAGGCCTTTTTCAAGGCGCGTAGGAGCGGGGTGGAAAGGATGACGTCCCCGATCCCCTTGAGGCGGATGACCAGGATCTTTTGGGGGTTCGTGTGGGTCACCAGGCCCAAGGATCACCTCGGAACAAGGATGAATGGGATGGAGGGACTAAACGGATCGAACAAAGGTCTTGATCGGCGTTCATCGCTGTCCATCCCTGTTCCCGAGCCTTGATAGGGCCCTACTTATTTGACAGGGGTGAGCCAGTCGAAGCGGTCGGGGCTCTCGCCCTTGAGGATGTCGAAGAAGGCGCGCTGGATCTTCTCCGTGACCGGCCCGCGCTTGCCGTTGCCGATGACGATGTTGTCGATGCGGGACACGGGCACCAGTTCGGCCGCCGTCCCCGAGAAGAAGACCTCGTCGGCGATGTAGAGCCCTTCGCGGGGCAGCACCTGCTGGCGGATCTCGATGCCCAGCTCCCGCGCCAGCACGAAGATGGTGTGGCGGGTGATGCCCGCCAGGATGGCCGAGCTGGTGGGGGGCGTGAAGATGACCCCGTTCTTGACCATGAACACGTTCTCGCCCGAGCCTTCCGACACGTAGCCGTAGTGGTCCAGCGCGATGGCCTCGTCGAACTCGTCCTGCACGGCCTCCATCTTCATCAATTGGGAATTCAGGTAGTTCCCGCCCGCCTTGGCCAGCGTCGGGAAGGTGTTGGGCGCGGGCCTCTGCCAGGAGGAGATGCGCACCGAGATGCCCTTTTCCAGCGATTCCTCGCCCAGGTAGGAGCCCCAGGACCAGGCCGCGATGGCGCCCTGCACCGGGTTCTTCAAGGGGTAGAGGCCCATGGGGCCGTAGCCGCGGAAGAAAAAGGGGCGGATGTAGCAGCTCTTGAGCTTGTTGATCTTGACGGTCTTGACCACCGCGTCCATGAACTGGCGCTTGGTGTAGGGGATGTCCATGCGGTAGATCTTGGCCGAGTCGTAGAGGCGGTCGATGTGGGCTTCCAGGCGGAAGATGGCCGGCCCCTGCTTGGTCTGGTAGCAGCGCACGCCCTCGAAGACGCTCGAGCCGTAATGGATCACATGGGAGAGCACGTGGATGTTGGCTTTTTTCCAATCCACCATCTTGCCGTCGAACCAGATCTTGCCTTTTCCGAACACGGGTCTCTCCTCGCGGGGCTGAAAGTCGGGCAATTATAGGTGAAAGCCCGGGGGTTACAAAGAGGGTAAAGGAAGGGCGGTTTTAGCCCTGGCGCCCGGCGGGGCTTTTGGCGACAATCCCCCCTGACTCCATCCTCGGGCCCTGGCGCCCGGCCGAAGGGACGACGGTGAAAGTCCTGACCCGTTACATCCTGCGCGAGTTCTTCCGGCCCTTCTGGGTGGCCCTGGGCGGCTTCAGCCTGATCTTCCTCATCGTCCAGGTCTTCAACGACATCCACCTCCTCTTGGAGTTCCATCCGGGTCCCTGGCTGACCCTCAAGTACTTCTTCTTCCACATCCCCGGCTTCGTGTCCCAGATGGTGCCCATCGCCTGCCTGGCGGGCGTGCTCTTCTCCATGGGCGGGCTGGCCCGGGGCAACGAACTGATCGCCATGCGCTCCGGGGGCGTGGACATCTACCGGATCGTCGGTCCCCTGACCCTGGCCGGGGCCATCCTCTGCCTCTCCAGCCTGGTCCTCTCCGAATGGATCGTCCCGCGCGCCGAGCAGGAAAAGCACCACACGGTCTGGGTGGAGATCTCCAAGCACCCCGAGGATGGGACCCTCTCGAAACGGAGCGACTTCTCCATGGCGGGGGCGGGGGGAGGCGTCTACCACATCGGCTCCTTCGACGGGGCCACCCGCACCATGCGGGATTTCCTGATCCTGGATTTCGACGGGAACGGGAACCTGGTCTCCCGCCTGGACGGCCGCCAGGCCGTCTATCAGGACGGCCAATGGGTCATGGAGGACGGCTACCACCGGACCTTCGACGGCTCCGGCAACGAGACCCTCACCGAAAGGATCGACCGGGCCGTCCTGCCCATCCCCGAAAAGCCCGCCGACCTGCTGTTGGAGCAGAAGGACCCCCACCAATTGAACCTGCTGGCCCTGGCGGCCTACCTGAAACAGTTGGAACGCAACGGGGCCGACCGGCACAAGGAACTGGTGATCTTCTACCAGAAACTGGCCACGCCCTTCGGTTGCGTGGTCATGATGCTGCTGGGCATCCCCTGGGGCTGGAACGCCCGCAAGTACACGGGCATCCTGGCGGGGTTCGGCATCTCGGCCCTGGTGGCCTTCCTTTATATCGGGGGGATGCAGATCGGCGAGCACTTGGGGGAGACCGGCTCCATCCCGCCGGTCCTGGGCGCCTGGGGCGCGGACTTCCTTTTTGGTTCGCTGGGGCTTTTCCTGATGGTCCGAAAGAACCGATAAGAACCCTTCCCCCTTCGCGGTGCAACGCCTCTAAGGTTTAGGTGTTCTTGGTGTTGAAGGGGTTTTGCTTTTCCAACCGGGAATCTTGCCTTTTTCGCGCCCTTCGCTCCTTCGCCCCTTCGCGGTGCCGCCTCTAAGGTTGAGTGTCCTTCGTGGTTCACGGCCTCTACGGGGTTTGGTACTGATAGGCCGTCCCGTAGTCCCCTTGCGGGACCCCGTGGTTCACGTGGATATACCCCAAGAAAACCAGGATGAGCAGTAACTGCAAACACCAGAGCAGGGCCAGGTAGCGCGGGCCCACCTTCGGCGCCCGCGTCCCCACCCAGGCCAGCCAGACCCATTCCAGCGGGAAGGTCATGATCAGGTAGTGCTGGAAGATCCGGAAACAGGAAAGGGTCATCAGCCCCCCCACGCCCAGGAGCAGGGCCTCGACCAGGGGCCCGGTCGCACTTCCCTCCGGCATGCGGAAGAACTTCGCGCCGCCCTGCTTCTTGGCCAGGTACAACAGCCGGAGACCTCCCAGGAGCATCAAGAGATGGATCAGGCCGGCCCCATAAGTCGGCACTTCCCCGATCAGGGGGTAACGGAGAAAGTCCAGCAGTCCCGCTCCGTTGCCCAGGCTATGGCTCAGTCCCGGGCCCAAGGCGTCCAACAGCCAATAGATCCAATACTTGGGATAGAGGATCCAGAAAAGTTTGAAGGTCCCCGAACTTTGCCCGGCGTTGGAAAGGACGTACTTCACCCAGGGAAGCATGGGGATCGCCCCCGCCAGGGAACCGGCCAGCCACCAGCCCCATTGGGCGCGGTCCGAATGGACCGGCCGGTCCCGGTAGAAGGTCCAAAGGAAAAGTCCCGCCGCCAGATAGAAGCCCGACATGTGGATCTGGGCGATGCAAAGGGCGATCAGGCCCCAGAAGAAGGCGCCGGGGCGGGTCTTGCGGTGATACCAGGCCATCCAGAGGAGGACGCAAAGCAGCGGGAGGGTGGATTGGGCCCAGATCTTCCGCTGAAGGACGATCCCCGCCGGGCTGACCGCCGCGAAGGCCGTGGCCCAGCACCAAGGGGCCCGCTCCCCGGGCGGGACGACCCGCAGGGCGAAGAAGGCCAAAAGGACCAGCGCCAGGATGTTCATCAGTTGGACGGCCCGGGCCAGTTGGACGGGGTCGGTGGCGTGGGTGAGGCGGGCCAGCCCCACGAAGATCCAGATGCTCATGCCCGGGTTCTTGAGGCCGCCGCCCGAGACCATGCCCAGGTCCGGCCAGGGCTCGGTCACCCCCACCGCCTGGGAAGCCTCGAACATGTAGCGCTCATCGGCCTTGTATTCGATGTCGCCGGGGAAGGAAAGCCGCAGGGCCGCGCCCAGGACGAGGCAAAGGGCGATGAAAGGCAGCCAGTTCTTTTGATCGGTCGTCATCGTTGGGTCGTTCTTGGTCCAGGGGATGGGTTCGACGCGGCCTTATTCTAACTTCACCGGGGCCTCCGGCGCCCGGTAATAACGCCAAGCCGCATGGGAAGGGGACGCTCCCTTTCGGGAACGGGGACCGGACCGTCCGATGGCCCTAAGGCTTGAAGATCTTCAGGTCCAGGTCGCGGATCGCCCGGAAATGTTTGGCGTTCCCGGTCGCCAAGGCCAGGCCGTTCTCGACCGCCGTGGCCGCGATCAAGGCGTCGCCCGCGCCCATGGAATGGCTCAAACCGTATTCCTCCAGGTAGACCATGGCCCGGTGGCTGATCCCTTCGTTGAAAGGCACCACCTGGAACCCGGCGGCGAAAAGGTATTTTTTAGTTTCTTTGAGCTGGGTGTTGTTCTTTGAATCCTGAAGAAGCTCCAGGTAGGTTTGCACCGAGATGGAACGGCTAGGGGCATGGTCCACCCAATCGGCGGCCTTGCTGTTCCCCCGCTGGACCCAGATGAGGATATCCGTGTCAAAGAGCATGGTAACGGGTCTTTCGAAGCTCCTTCACCGTCCGTTCCACGCTCTTTTTTTCACCCTGACGCATCCCGAAGAAAGGGTGCTTTTTGCTGTCGAACTTCCGGAGGGCCCCGGGGGAAACGATCGTGCCCTTCAGCTTCCCGTGATAATAGATGGAGACCGGCTCCCGGGCATTCAGGGCCTTGAGGACGTCCTTCATTTTGTAACGCAGATCCACGATGGAGGCTTTCATAATATGTATAGTTTAATTATACATATCCATCTGTCAAGGCACCTGCCACAAAACACGCCCCACCCGCAAGGGTGCGGCCCTTAAATGTTGGAGTCGCTCTCGACCATCGTGGTGGATTCGCCGGTGACCCGGATCAGGTTGGTGACCCCGTGGATCCCGCCGAAACCTTGGACGTCGCCGGTGACCCGGCGCTTATCGGAGAAATTATCCACCGATCCGGAGATCGTCGCGTGGCCGCCCTTGACCGACACATGCAGTTCCCCGACGCCCAGGTTCTGGAGATGCCGGCTGATCTCGCTGGCCAGTTGGACATCCTGTGGGGTCTGTTCATAAGGTTCGTTCATGGCTTTGGTCCCCCTTCCCTCGATTTCCCGGGGCCTTCCCCAGGAGCTTCTTTCATTAACCTAGGACCTTGGCCCGGAATAAGGAATGACCCGCGACATCTTGGGGCGGGTTCGGGGCAGTTCCGGGCTTTTTTCCTCTCATTCCTGAGGATATTCAGGGGTTTCTTCTTTGCGGGTGTACAGGGGGGACCGAACGACGGAGGGTGGAGGCGCTGCTGACCGTGAGGCATCTCGGGGTTAAGACGGAGGGTGAGCGACCTTGGGGCGAACCACGGGCCCCTTTGCCTCCGACCGCTCGATCCAACTAATCGATATACCCGCCCTTTTGCAGATTCCACAGCTTCCGATAAAGCCCCGGCTTCTGGATCAGTTCCCGGTGGTTCCCCAGTTGGGCCACCTTCCCCTTGTCCAGCACCACGATGATGTCCGCGCTCATGATGGTCGAGAGCCGGTGGGCGATGAGGATGCAGGTGCGCCCCTTCATCAGGCCCTTCAGGGCCTTTTGAATGGCGAATTCGGTCTCCGAATCCAGCGACGAGGTCGCCTCGTCGAGGATCAGCATCTTCTTGTCGGCCAAAAGGGCCCGGGCGATGGAAACCCTCTGCTTTTCCCCGCCCGACAGCTTCACGCCCCTCTCCCCCACGATGGTCTTCTCTTTGTTCGGCAGGCTCTCGATGAACTTGTCCAATTGGGCGAAACGCATGGCCGCGAAGACCTCCTTCCGCCCCGCCTTGGGGTTCGAGAAGGCGATGTTGTTGTAGAGGCTGTCGTCGAAGAGGATGCATTCTTGGGGCACCATCGAGAGCGATTCCCGGAGCGAGGCCTGGGTCACCCCCGCGATATCCTCCCCGTCGATCCGGATGGACCCCCTCTCCAGGTCATAAAGCCGGTACAGCAGGCGGATGAGGGTGGTCTTCCCCGCCCCCGACGGCCCCACCACCGCCACCCGCTGGTGGGCCGGCACCTTCAGGGTGAACCCGTTCAGGATGGGCCTTTTGCGGTAGGTGAAGGTCACGTCCTTGAATTCGACGGCTCCCCGGGTGAGCTTCAAGCCCTTGGCCCCGGGCTTGTCCTGGATGTCGTTCTTCAACTTGCCGTATTGGAAAAGGTCCTCGAAGTCGGACAGCGCCCGGTACATGTTGCGGATGGCCATGATGAACTGGAAAAGGGGCTGGAGGATGTTGATGAAGGTGGCGAAGATGAAAACGAAGGTGCCGATGGCCAGGGTCCCCGCCACCATGCTCTCAACCGATAGGTAAATGAGGGCGAAGGTGCCCGCCCCCACGATCAGGATCTGCCCCCCTTCCAGCCACTTGAAGAGGTCCCAGAAACCCAGTTGAAGCTCCCGGGTCTTCTCGCTCAAGGCATGGAACCGTGCCTGCACGTCCCCTTCCTTGGCGAAATACTTGATGGATTCGATATTGGTGAAGACGTCGCTGATGTTGGCCTTTTCGATGTCCGACATGTTGTTATAGAGGGCGTTGGCGCTCTGGTTCCGCCGGGTCACGATGAGCGAAAAGGCGATATAGACCGCCACCGTCCCGATGACCACCAGCCCGATGGAGCGGTCGAAATAGAGGATGGAGGCGTTGAAAAGGGTCATCTGGAAGAAGATGGGGACGTATTGGAAAAAAATGCCGTCGGTCATGGTCTCCACCGCTCCCGAGGCCCGGGCCAGGCGGGAAATGAGGGAGCCCGTCTTGTGGGAACTGTGGAACCCATGGGAAAGGGTCAGCAGGTGGTTGAAGAAGTGGCGTTTGATGTCGGCGATGAGGCTGGATTCGAGACGGTTGAGCCCGCCCAGGAAGTACCAACGCCCCCAGCTCTTCCCCACCGGAATGGCCAAAAGCCCGGCAAAGACCCATAACAGGGCGGATCGGAGAGCCTCGGCGGTCAGGCTATGGTCGAGGTAGTGGGTGGAGTGATCGACGATGAGCTTGTAGCAGTAGTTGAAGGCCAGGTCGAGGAGGCTCAGGAAGAGGAGCACCAGGACCAACCAGAAACAGGCCCACTTATAAGCTTTCAGGAAGCCGAAATAGACCCGGAAGTTGTATTTGAAGTTGATGATCTCTTTGTCGGAGACCTCGATGGCGGACAAGGGGGAGGGCCTTTGAGCATATTGGGAAGCTAGATTCAGGAGGAGGGATTATAGCAGCAGGCTAGGCTTTCGATCCGTTTGCCGCAGCGGGCAACAAGGTGGAAAGAGTTATTGACGGCGATTGCTTCCTTGAGGGATTGGAGGAATATGCTTGCTTAAAATGAAATCTTTAGGTCAGCCCATCTTTTTTTACGGTCCAGTTGAATTTGCAATGATTAAATTTTTTCGGAATCAAGAACATTAAGTAGTTCCAGGGTTTTTAAGGTTGGCATTTGGTTATTTGAGTCCCCGGACATCAACATACAACCTCTTCAGGCTTTTATCCGACATGTCCAGAATAGGTTCATACATGAAGGAATTTAGGTGAATTATTTCGGGAGTCATTAACATAACGCGATCCAGCACGTCAATTGCGGGCAAAGCAGCAGGATAACCTTCAAAACGATTTTTAAATTCTTTGAAAAGTTTAAAAGTTTGTCCTTTGCTATTTTTAATACGGGATAAGAATTCTTGATCGTTAATTTTGATTTTCATGTAATCTTCGGCCATAAGTCTAATCGCGATGGACAAAACAATTTTATTTTCGAAATTGACCCCATCGTCAGCACCTAGACATTTCGCGGCCTCCGAATGAATTACATCTATAACTTTTCTGTCCCCATTGGACGATATCCCTTGTTGTTTGAATACTTGATTGAAAATGTCATCTAAATCAGATTGCTTAATTTCGTCCGAGTCATTCTTGCGATGTAATAGGGAAGTTAATTTCAAATAATTTGCATCTGAGTCACCATCCGTATATTGAATAATATTTCGAATGAAGGGAATGGAGGCTATTCGCTTTCTTTGATCGGTAAAAAATTCTCTCTTCCAAACATCGACAAAAATATTATTGAGACTTACGGCCTTCTTTAAATAGATCTCCTCATCGGATCTGAAGGCGAAATAGCAATTTTTAAAACCGACATAGCGTCCAGCTACGGTCCTGAAAAAGTCAAAATTGTGAGTGAGGATTATTTGGTAAAAATTATCGTGGTCTAGTAGTTCCTTGAGATATTCAATAATGGCATATTTATTTTTGTAATCAAACGAATCGGCGATGTCATCAATAATAAAAAGGGTGGGTCGTCCCGTAAGTTTGCGGACTTCTATTTCGAAAATGATATTAAGAATGTAAAGGGCTTTCTTTTCTCCCTGGCTCAAAATTTCGAGCAAAAGATTTTGGTCAATGGGAATCTCTTTTTGGCCGTCTTTGAATGTAAAGGTGAGTTTAAGAAGACTTTCTTTCTCTAAAGCGACCTGAATTTTATTAGCCGCTTCGATATTAAAAGGAACGTGGAACCGACGATTAAAAATATCGACAACGCTTTGCCATTGTGTCCGATCTTCTAGCGCCTTCTTTTCAATCTCCAATTTCTTTTTTAAAACGGCTTCGTGTGTTTCAATCGCAGTAACAAAAAGGCTGAATGTTGTTTTGAAGTAAGATTTCCATATATCTTCTCGGAATTTAACAAGGTCCTTCAAATGTGGGAGAACTTGTCGGTTTTCGGAAATGAAGTTTCCAAAGTCGCGTAGATCTTTATTGACGTTTATCTTTTTACTGAACCTATCGTATTTTCGTTTTAGATCGGGGTCATTGAGAATTGCTTTTTGTTCTTCTTCGATTAATTTCCTTAATTCAGTTTCATCTCGAATAATTTTAGGATTGTCGGCGTTAAGGACAATAGTGTGATTTGCTTTGAAAAAATTGTTTGATGCAAGATTTTTACTTATGGTCTCGGCATTGTAATAATTGAAATTCTTTTTGAAGTAAGTGGATTTTTCTAACAGTTCTTCATGTTTATTGGAGTAGTCTTCGATGTTGTTTTTGATTTCGTCTTCACTTAAAAATTTGATTATGGCTTCGTCAAATATTTGATCGTAGTGCAAATTTGAAAAAACAGCCTCCTCCAGCTCCGTCACGTCCTTTTGGGTTTGAATCAATGACTCAAAAAATTTACCGCTTTCTTTCGAAAAGGTGATCGATATTTCGTTTTCGATGTCCCTTCTTGTTTTAGATATTTTTTTGAGCGCTGAAATGAACGTTTCTTTTGCGCTTTCTGTCGCGGAAAGATATTTTTCATATTCCTTTTTCAATTCTTTATTAATCAGTAGTGTTGAAGTCTTTTCTGTGTGACTGAAGAATTGATCGTAAGGTTTAATTACGAATACTTCTTCTTTGCTTATTGCGACGCCATTTTCATCGGTGATTTCGCGAATCGATTGTCTGATAGTTTTGAAGACGCGATCCTGCGAATCGATCCCTAGGGTTAAATCAGTGAAAGTCTGGGCGAACGAACTTTTCATAACTCCATTTGGGGCGTAAATGGCAACAGCTCTTTTTTCCGTGAAATCAAATTCTTGTTCCAATTTATTAATGCCGTTGCAATACACCATCTTTGCTTTTAGCCGTTTCATAACTGTTGTTCCAATTGATCCAATTATTTAAATTGGCTGGCCCATTTAAGAAAATTCACCCCAGTCCCTTTGGACAAACCAATTTGGTTCCCATTTGACGTAATCACAGGGCTCGAAAGTTTCGGGTGTTACCTTTAAATCTCTTAGTTTCTCGGGCGTAATGGAAAGGTTATGGGCTCCGTCGGGACTGTCCAGATCATAAAAATGAAATTTTTCTCGACGATCATTTCCTCTTCGACTTGGTCCGAAATCGAATGGGACACACTTACGCTTTATCAATCCTTTTTCCTCGGTATCTACCATAACCTCGACCACCTTTTTTTCATTAATCGCTCTAATAAAATCGTCATACATGGCCATATAACCTCCTAAAAATATTTAGTGTGTTTTCATTGTCCCATCGTCACTGACTTTTAAGGTTATAAATTCGTATTTTTTCTTTGATATCACTATATTCAAATTTTCTTGCACCCTCTTTTGCCCATCAGTTGTTGCTTTTCTGTCGTAAAAGATAATCTTCTTTACTGGCTTCTCGGGTTTCGAAAGACCATCAAAAATGACGTAATCGATTGGGTGAAAAAGCACTTTCGCGTCATCGGCGCTAATTTTTTTAGGCGCAAAAATGTAATCAATCTTTTTTATGGTCTGCTGGGCCAAGTCCCGGCCTTTTTTCCTGGCCGCCTGACGCATTTCTTGTTGCTTATCGTTCAATCTTTCTTCCATCGCATTGATTGATTCTTCCTTTGATTCAAGGGCGTCCATCCAATCTTTTTGTGGCTTATCTTTGACATAAACTTCGGAATCGCTAAGCCGAAATAATTCGTTGCAATTATGACAAACGCCAAAGATTCTTTTTTGCAATGAAAAGAATTTAAAAATATCCGATCTCATTCCGGCACCTCGTAAATGTCAAAGTTAACATTATTGGAGCTTACGGCTTCCTTGATTTCTCTTTGAACATTATTGAGGCGTGCGTTACCACTCTTTATGTCCATGAAGAAAATATTTTCAATTTTCTTCTTATTGCTCATTCCTTGGAAAACGACATAGTCGATGGGATCAAAGAGGGAACGACAGTCCTCCCGATCAAAACGGAAACCCTTCATGGCGGGAGCCATTCTTTCCAGAATGTGTCCGACATTAACGGCCCTAGAAACCAATTGTGAAACTTGCGGGATCTCTATTTTCCTATTTTTTAGTTGTTCCTTTCGGTCTTTGAGATCCTTAACCTTTTGGTCGTAAATGGTCTTTGCTGCGGGAGGGAAGTCGTCCAAGAAGAACAAATTTGATTCTTTGGCATTCATTGATTCGCCGCAACAAGGGCAATCGATAAAAAAACCTCCGGACTCTAAATTTTTAATAACTTTATTCGCTTCTTTTTGTGCGGGGTTCATAAACTCTCCTTTCTACAAGTTCACATCTACAATCGGTGCCGCCGGGGATTCCATCTAGGACGCGAAGAAAGCCTTAGAAGCTCATTTAAAGCTCTTTGATCGACCCGAACATAGGGCATTCTTTGAGAGACAGTCTGGTTCGTGGGAGGCGGAGGGGCCGGAGCCGGGGGACCAGCTAGGATTGTTTCCACAAACCGGGTTCGAGAGACCGCAACGATCACGGCTTTTCCTTCATTACGACCCGGAAGCAATTGCCAAAGAATATTCCGCATTTGATTCGGTGGATCAGATGGCACCATCCCTAGGAAGTCAAAAAAAACTGACACAGGGCAATTGATCCAGGCTGCCGGAAGGCACTTTTCGGGATTAGGAACGAAGAACCAATCCTGTTTGTTCGTGCGCATGAAACCACCAAATCCTTTTTGGAAACGAGGGAAATCCCTTTTTCGATGTGCGCCATCAACAATCCAAAACATATTCTTATGAAATCGTTCTCGCGCTTCACGTTCATTAGGGTCAATCGGAGAATGTTGGAACTCAAGCACCAGGCCGTGCGTGGTTCGGACGTCCGCGACGTGTTTCTCGCCTGATTCGTCACGCTGGACATGTTCCCGCCAATCGGCTGGAAACTTGCTTTTCCAATCGCGGTGCCATTGGGTTTCGTTTTCTTTCCAAAAATCACAATTCTTAAGTCCTTCATGAGCCCAATGATGAATCCTGCGCGTGCCACACTTAGCAATAACGACTGTTTGGCAAATTGGGCATAGGGCCCTCCCCTTTGGGGAAGGTTCAATCCGTTGTCTGTCTTTAAGGGCATACTGCATTTACTTCTCCCGACTAGCTCGATAAGGAAGCTTTAATTGTCTTTATCAATTCGCAGGACTTGTTCCGGACATCGTGTTCCCAAAACCTAAAAACCGTCAAACCCTCCCTTTTTAGGTATATATGTGTTCTTCGGTCTCGGCGGCGGTTTCCCTCGATCTTATCCTTCCAAAATTTATTCTTCATTTGGTGTTTCCACCGGGGGAATTGCCAACCGTGCCAGAAATCCCCATCCAGGAAAACACAAATCTTTTCTTTCTCGAAAAAAATGTCGGGGGTTCCGCGGAGGGCTTTGACGTGAGTTTTGAATTTGCGGGACGTTGATTTTTTGAGGAGACGAAGGAATGACTTCTCTAAGCCGCTATTCTTGGACCTGATCTTCGACATCAGATTGGAGCGTTGTTGCTTGGAGAGCTTATCCTTTTGCCTACGCTTTTTATAATTCCTGCCGACATAGTTTTTGATACTTGATGACAAAGGCATTCACCTTCATTCCTTGTCCTTCAGGAAGAAATCCTCAATGTCCTTGAGGATTTGTTTTTCTGTTTTCTTGCCCGGTTGGCATTTAGCGGCCCATTTTCGACCCGGGTGGAAGGTGTCCCAGTTTGGCCGCATTCCCCCATAACGCCCGGCCCCAGGATCATGATTCCCAAAACCTTCGACTATTGCGTTCCAAAGGGGATTGAATTTGGTGATAAGCAGGGTTTCCCCCAGGGGAATCCAAATATCGTCCACCACAAGGTAACGGCAGGTGAAATCCTTAATATCTAAGCTCTTAACAAGCTTAATGCTCTCGGCGTGCTCGCTGAGGCGATTATAAAGAACGTTCCCCGCGCTTTCCTCGAGGCCCCGTCCACCCTTGCGGCCGCCGGAGGGAATGGCCTTTCCAACATAGATGGGCTGTTTAGGATCCTTTCCCTTGTTCTTGGATGCTATAGGCGCATAGGCTGGGAAGTCGCCGGAATAATAGATGGCGTAAATCCCAGCACCCTCGAAGATCTTTTTGATGGGCATGGATTGGGCCGGGCGTTCTAATAACGCCTTCTCAACACTCTCGCCCAGGTTCCTCTTATCGAGGGGGTTATAGGTCTTTTCATCGCTCAAGCGGTTTTCCCGATCGGGACAACCTTTTTCCCAAGGCCATCCAGTTTTTCCTTAACACTTTTCGCAACCACGTAACCCAAGGTAACGGGAACGGCATTCCCTAATTGCCGCATGGATTCGGTCCAAGAGCCCGTGAACTGATAATTATCGGGGAAGGTCTGGAGGCGTGCGGCCTCGCGGACCGTGAAATACCGCATTCGGCCATTAGGATAAGCAAGGGTATTCTCCCCACCTGGGACCCCATGATCGCCAGCCTTAAGGGTTTTCGCCGGCTCATCGAGGGGACTCCCCGTATGGCCTGGGTATTTTTTTGCCGAATTAGTAGGGTAGTGATTCAGGAATTTCCCATCTTTGGAGGGTTCGGGGAGGTCCGCGATAGCGTCCCGGACGGTCCGCCAAGGCTTTTGGGACGGCTTAAAAAGAGTTGCTTCCATTCTAGCCACGGTGGTTTTGAGGCCTCGGGGAACCTTTGGACGGTCGGCTTTCGGGATTTTGTGGTTCTTCCAATACTCACCTGACACCCACTTGGAGTAGATCAAGGCTTCTTGGGAATGAGTCGGCTTGGGGAAGGACCACTCGAGACCTAGGTCGCTACGGAACCCGACCACGAAAACCCGGTCTCGTTTTTGGGGGACGCCATAATCGGCGGCGTTCAAGACCTGGAAAACCACATTGTAATGAAGGCCACTACATTTGCCGCGCGTGTGGTATTCCTCGAGGCGGGCATGGTGCTCCTGCCATTTCTCATTATTCCTTTTTAAGATCTCGGGATAGGTGAGCTGGAGGAAGATATAACCGAAGTAGTTGCCGAAGGAGGGCCTTAGGAGGCCCCGGACATTCTCAAAGATGAAGGCGCGGGGAGCGGCTTGGAGGACGGCCCTAACCGCCTCCGGGAACATATCCCGGCTATCTGTCGGTCCGTTGTGTTTCCCACCCAGGGAGAAGGGTTGGCAAGGGGGACCGCCCGCCACTAAGTCGAGCTTGCCCCGGTAGCGGGCGAAGTCCACTCCACGGACATCCTTTTGGGAGACTTCCGGCCATTCAGCCACGGGCTTAACGCCCTGCTCTTGGTTCTCACGGACGGTATCGCAAGCATCCTGGTTCCATTCCACGATCAATTCATGGTCGAAACCCGCCTTGGATACACCCATGCCCAGGCCACCGGCTCCCGCGAAAAGCTCTATTGCTTTCATCATTCCCCCAAGTGAGTAATCCACCGCTTAATTTAACGCATTTTACTTTAAAAGATATGGGCGAACCACGGAAAAGTATACGGGCGTATTCTTCGGATTGACCACCTTTGATGCAACCTGGGCCAAGCGGGTATTTAACACTTTGCACCTCCCCCTGGCCCCAAAACCTATTAGACTTTGGGTCTTCTTAAGAAACCCAAATACTTTTGCGGCTTCATCATCGGTTTATCAATGCAATTAGCTTGAGTCTCTCGCTTCCATCGCCATCTTTTCTCTTCATCAGGTGAACCACTTCAAACGCTTTCTCCTCATGGAAAATCTTGCTCATTAGAAAAGTAATTTTCGTCATCCGCTTCCCAAAACTTCTCCACGGAAATTGAGCGTTCTAACCAGCCTGACCCCTCATACGAAAAACGGGTAAAAGTCGTAATAAATTCAATATCCTTTTTGCCTTCATTCCAAGTTGGGCGACATGCGATTTTTAGGATCGTGGATCTATCCTTGATTGTCCAATCCGTTTTCAAAGACTTCATCATCGAAATTTCGAAATACTTCCCAGTTTCAATTTTTTTTGCCAAAACCCAGACTATCTTCCCAGTGAAGGCTTGCGTCAGATAAGTTACTGGCCCGCTATATGAACCGACTCCGGTTGAATAATCAATTTTCAAAAATACTGTTGGCCCAGTTCCATTTATAGCCGCCTGTTCAATCGTTGCTAATGGTCTATCTAAAACAGTTTTATCTAATTCCTCCCCATCGTTACTAACCAATCGAAGAATCGCGTTTAAAAAAGAATCTTCTAACGCATAACCGAACCCCGATTCCTCGAGCGATCTCCCGTGAAAATCCGTTCTCCCTTTCAAACGAAGATCTAACAAAACTTGTAAAAAACCTATCTGATCCCCATCCGAATTATCGACTCTCAATTCCTTCGAAACGTAATACGACTCCTTAAGCGCGTTTTTTATTTTTTTAATCCCCATCTCAATTTGATCAGAGACAGTTCCCTCTTGCGACGGATACCAAAGTGGAAATCCAGCTTCAAGAAACTCCCCTGCTATTCGATGTGAATATTCCGGCCAGCAAGCTATTAGTTCGACAATGCTCGGCCACTTCCTTTCTCTTTTAAATGGCTGGCTCAAATCTTTTTGCAGGTGCAGTTCCGAAAATTTAAAAATGAATTTTAAAAGCCTGCCAAGCAGACCCTTCAAATCCTTATCATCCATCTCTATTTCATAGTGGATAAATTTATTCCGAATTTCAGCGGCAAGGTTTATTGCGCCGATGTCATCTTCTTCGAAATCCAATTTAGCTATTTGTTGAAGACGTTTGACCGTCAGTTGCAGCCCGGCTTTTGAAGCATCGGGTCGCGGGTATTTATCTATATCCGTCCAAATCAACGCCTCATTAACGCGCCGGAGTCGTTCTTTGAGCAATAATTCAATAACATGGACCGCATCTAAAATTCCTCTTTTCAAATCAGCAATAGAGACATTTTTGGGCACAACAAGATGGGCGACGCAATGATCTAGAGAATCAATCGCATTTTCCATCAAACCATATTTAATCCAGGCCATTTCTCGCCTTTCAAAAAATCTACCCACACTTAAATTCAAGAAACCAATCAATAATTGGACTCATTTTAAGTTTCGATCGACCTAAAGACCCAATAACTTCCCTGCCTGACCCACACTCTCCACATCCCCCGCGACCTTGGCCACTCCGCCGCTCACGTCCTGGACCGCCTTCAGTGGGTCCACGCCATTGCCAGCCGACCCTTCGACGCTTTGGCTCGGCTCCACCTCCCGCACCTTCTCCACCCGATACCCCAACCCCTCCAGGTGCCGGAGCGAGATCTCCAGGGCCATCGGCTTGGTCCAAAGGGTCTTCGGGACCCGCGACGCCCGGCTTTGCAGGGTGACCTCGCCTTGGACCCGGTAAAGGACGGTATTCCCCGCTCCCCCTGTCGCTTTCGGCGGCTGGCCCTTGGAATAGAGCTGGTATTCCTGCTTGATCTGCATCTGGGTCTGTTGGGCCGAGGGGAAGAATTGCTTTTGGAAGGTGGGGTAATAGTCCGCCGTCAAAAGGCCTTTGAAATAGGCCAGGTCGTCGGACCACATGGCGCCG
>DASZRK010000073.1 GCA_035549195.1 bacterium | reverse complement strand
GCGACGAACACCGCTTCGAACACAGCAACCAGTACGGCGACGAATACTGCTTCAAACACTGCCACCAACACGGCCACGGCAACTGCCACGAACACTCCTACTTTGACAGCGACCAACACGGCAACAAATACAGCCACGGCGACCGCCACCAATTCTGCTACCTCGACAGCGACCAATACGGCCAGCAATACAGCGACGAACACCGCTTCGAATACAGCAACCGGTACTGCGACGAATACTGCCTCAAACACTGCCACAAACACGGCAACAACTACCGCCAGCAACACGGCTACAAATACAGCCACGGCGACCGCCACCAACACCGCCACCTCGACAGCGACCAATACGGCTAGTGATACAGCGACGAACACCGCTTCGAACACAGCGACCAGTACGGCGACGAATACTGCCTCAAACACTGCCACAAATACGGCCACCAGTACCGCCAGCAACACGGCCACGAATACAGCTACGGCGACGGCTACGAACACTGCTACTTCGACGGCGACCGATACCGCTACCGACACGGCAACGGATACGGTCACCGAAACGGCCACTTCAACGACTACGGACACGGCTACGGCAACCGCGACCGATAGCGCCACGGAAACGGCCACGGATACGGCGACGGATAGCGCGACCCCGACGGCGACCAACACGCCGACGAGCACCGCCACCGATACGGCGACGAATACGGCTTCCGACACAACGACTAATACGGCGACGGCCACAGCTACGGATACCGCGACCAGTACTCCAACGGATACGTTCGTCGACACTGCGACGAACACCGCGACCAGGACCGCAACCAGTACGGCGACGAACACCGGGACGGATTCCCCAACTTCGACGGCGACCGATACCGCCACCGAGACCGCAACGGATACGGCGACTGAAACGGCGACTTCGACGGCCACGGACACGGCTACGGCAACGGCGACCGATAGCGCCACGGATACGGCGACGGATAGCACGACTCCGACGGCGACCAACACGCCGACGAGCACCGCTACCGATACGGTGACGGCTACAGCAACGGAAACGGCGACCAGTACTCCGACGGATACGTTCGTCGACACCGCGACGAATACCGCGACCGCGACCCCAACCAGTACGGCAACGAACACCGGGACGGATTCCCCAACTTCGACGGCGACCGATACCGCCACCGAGACCGCAACGGATACGGCCACCGAAACGGCGACTTCGACGGCCACGGACACGGCTACGGCAACCACGACCGATAGCGCCACGGATACGGCGACGGATAGCGCGACCCCTACGGCGACCGACACGCCGACGAGCACCGCCACCGATACGGCGACGATGACTGCGACGAGTACGCCGACCTTTACATGGACCGATACAGCAACCGCGCCTCCATCCGCGACACCTACTTCGACGGCCACGAATAGCGCGACTTCCTCGGCTACGGGAACATCTACCGACACAGCTACTATGACGCCTACTGCGACACTGACGGATACGGGGACGGACTCGCCGACCTATACTCCGAGCGATACTGCCACGCCGAGCTTCACGCCAACTTCCACCGTCACTTCAACCGTTTCGGATACTGCCACGGAGACATTGACCGACACGCCGACCGCTACTGTTTCCTTCACCCCTACGGATACCGGGACCTTTACTCCTTCCTTCACGGAGACGATGACGGATACACCCTCGGCCACGGGTACCCCCACCAATACCCCGACGGTGACCGCGACCCATACGATCACCTCGACACCCACGGCCACAGTTGTCGGGAGTTGTGGCCAACAATTGGTGCAGATCTACGACGAACGCGGGGAAAGGGTCAGGGCCCTTTGCGGGAACCAGGTCTTCACGAATGGAACAGCCTTCTCCATGCAACTGTCCTCATTCCAACCTGTTCTCAAAGGCGTGGGAGGTTCGGTGACCATCGAGTTGAACGGACAACTGGTGGTTGTCTGGGATGGGAAGGATGATGCGGGGGCCTGGGTCCCCAACAGCTTTTATCATGTCGTCTTGCTTGAAACGACCCCGGATGGGAAAGTGGTCCGCCTGGAAAGGGATGTGCTGGTCCTCAATTATCACGGGGCGCTGGCGTCTTTGGAGGCAAGGCCGAACTTCGCCCATCCGGGGGACACGATGCAGATCCTTGCTTCTTTCGCTGGAAGCCCGGCGGACCCAGCGAGTACCATAAAGATCTACACCGTTGCCGGGGAATTGGTCCGGCCTTTGACGGTCACGGCCGGGTCCGCTACCTGGGACCTTCGTAATCAGGACGGACAATACGTGAGCTCGGGTATCTATTTCGTTGTGCTGGATGGCCGGGACCCGATCGCCGGACAGAAGGAAGTCAAGATCATCAAAGTGCTGGTCACTCACTGAAAGGAGTGATGGGTCCAACCCGATCATGAAGACCAAACATTGCCTTGCCCTACTCCTTTTCCTTTCCGTTGTCGGTGATCATTCCCCGGCATTCGCCTTGTTCTATCGTGGCGGCGACCTGGGCGTCGGGGCAAGGGCCATGGGACTCAGCGGGGCTTTCGTCGCAGTGTCGGATGACGCCAGCGCCGCTTATTGGAACCCTGCGGGTTTGGCCCAAATCGACCAGCCCGAGGTCACGGCCATGTATGGCTCCTATTTCAATGACAAGGACCGGAACCTATTCATTTCCGGTCATTACCCCCTCTCGAACGATATCCATCTTGGGCTTGGCGGGAACCTTCTCTTTTACACGGACATACCGGGTGGCGATGAGAACAGTTTGATGGGGAGCGTGGCCATTCCCCTGGATTTTATCCCCGAGAAAAAGCTCCTCTTTGGGGCTAATTTCCATTTCTTTTTCTCCGACCTTGGTACGGGGAATGGATTGGCCGAGGGTTTTGGCGTGGATGTGGGTCTTCTTTATCGTCAGTCTTTCAAGGACAACACCACGTTCAAGGCCGGTCTTGTCCTTACGGATATTTCCACGAGCCTTCGATTCGATAATTCGGGAGTGGAGCAAGCGGTGCCGGCCATCCTGACCGCCGGACTGGCCTACCAGATCGATCCGATGACATTGATCGCCGTTGACGTCCCCTGGACCTTGTCGGATGACTCGCTCTTGAGCGATCAGAATATCCGACTGCGGAGCGGTCTTGAACACTGGTTCTTCGATGGACGGTTCGGCCTTCGAGCCGGGTTCATCAGTTTCCTGACCCTGCCGGGCGAGTTCAGCCTAGGCGCCAGCTATAAAACATCCGATTGGTCGGTCGATTACGCATTCATGAACCATCCCGATAACTTGGGGAACAGTCACCGCGTCGGGGCAAGCTATTTTTTCGACCAAGGAAATGGGAAGCCGGATCCCAAGCCCTATATGGTCCAATCCCTGGTGGGGGACCAAAAGATCTACTTGAAGTGGGATATCCCTGATGGAAGCGAAGCGACCGGGTTTTTGGTCTATATCCGCCGAGATGATGAGACGGAGTTCTACCGGGCTAAACAGGACCTCTTGAAAACGCGTTATTGCCTCTTGAAGGGAGCTAAAAACGGGGTCCGTTACCATGTTTTTATCCGTTCAGTGGTGGGTGACCAGGAGAAATTCGCTTGTAATGAGTGGACCGTGACCGCCCAGCCCATGTCCGAGGCGGCCCAGAAGTTCTATGAACAAGGCCTGGCCGAGTTCAAGGCCAACCACATGTCAACGGCCCTCTATTTGGCCCGTAAGGCCGAAGAATTCGACCCGAACAATTACGACATCAAGAACCTGATCCAAAAGCTTGAAACGACCCATCATGAAGGGTTGGTCCCGGATGAGGACAAACACGACTAAGGGGAACTGAAAAGGCAACTTGTGAAGGTATGGCCGCTAGCCTACAATGGGGCGGCCCTAGAGAACGCTCCGCCATCCGCGGGGTTTTTTTTTGCCCACTTCCACCAAAGGTCACCGACTATGCGCCATCCTTCCAAGTTCAACGCCACAACCGCCCGGCCTCCCAAAAAGCAGAACCTGGTCATCATCGGCGCCCAGTGGGGCGATGAAGGCAAGGCTAAAATGGTGGATGTCCTGACAGAGCGGGTGAACATCGTGGCCCGTTATCAGGGCGGGAGCAATGCCGGGCACACGGTCGTGACCAATGGGCGAAAATACGTGTTCCACCAGATCCCATCGGGGATCCTTCATCCGGGCAAGAAATGCGTTATCGGGAACGGGGTTGTCCTGGACCCGATCGGGCTTTTGGAAGAAATGCGGTCCTTGGTCTCCGCCGGGGTTCCGGTCCGGGAAAAGCTCGTGATCAGCAACCGGGCCCAGCTCCTGATGCCTTACCATCGATCCTTGGACGGCGCCTCGGAGACCCAGAAGGGAAGCGGCAAGATCGGGACCACTCACCGGGGGATCGGGCCCGCCTATATGGACAAAATGGCGCGGATTGGTTTGAGGGTGGTGGACTTGTTCCGCCCCGACTATTTCCGCAAAAGGGTCCGGGAGGTCGTGACCGAAAAGAATTTCCTTTTGACCCGTTTTTATGGACAAACCAAGGTAAGCGCGGACCGGATCATTGACCAATATCTGAAGGTCGCTTCGGTCATCAAGCCGATGGTGGTGGATACGGCCAGCTATCTCGAAAAGAGACTCTCCAAAGGGATGACGCTATTGGCCGAAGGTGCCCAAGGCACGCTTTTGGACGTGGATTTCGGGACCTATCCCTACGTCACTTCCTCCAGCGCCAGCGTAGGTGGTGTTTGTACCGGTTTGGGGATCGGCCCCCAATGGTTGGACCAGATCTATGGCGTGGCGAAGGCCTATACCACCCGGGTGGGTGAGGGTCCTTTCCCGACCGAAATGGAGGAGTCCTTTGGCGAACGGATCCGGAAAAGGGGTGGGGAATACGGCGCCACCACCGGTCGTCCGCGCCGTTGTGGCTGGCTGGATCTCGTTGCCCTTCGCTATGCTTGTCGGGTCAACGGTTTTACCGGAATCCTTTTGACCAAAATGGACGTCCTCAGTTATCTGCAGGAGATCGCACTTTGCGTCGGTTACCGGATCGGCAAGAAAAAGGTCGAGGATTTTCCGGCGGGCCTTTACGAACTGGCCGATTGCCGGCCTGTTTACAAGGTCGTCAAAGGATGGTCAGGGGACCTCTCCAAGGCCTCCAAGCTGTCCGACCTACCGACCGAAGCGCGCCGCTACCTCGATGAGATCGAAAAAGTGATCAAGGTCCCCATTGCGTGGGTCTCGGTCGGACCCGACCGTGCCCAGATATTCCAAAAACCCCGGTAAGGGCCGGGGACGTCCAAGCTGTTCCGAACTTTTTTTTTGATTTTCCATGTGATGGAAGTGTATTTTTAAACCCCTGGTCCCCTGGGTGAGTCGTTAGCTCAGTTGGTAGAGCACCACACTTTTAATGTGGGTGTCCCGGGTTCGAATCCCGGACGACTCACCAAGGGTACCTGTTTGATCGAAACGGAGGCGCCGATGGCCCAGACCGCATCCACCATGCTCCCGCTCGGAACTTCTTTGCCGGCCTTCAAGGTCCAGGATGTCCGTACATCCGGTTGGCTGACCTTCGAAAGCTTCAAGGATTCGCCTTTCCTGCTGGTCATCTTCCTTTGTAAACATTGTCCCTATGTGATCCATGTCCAAGCGGAGATCGCCCGGATCGGGAAAGAGTATGTCCCAAAGGGTGTCGCCATGGTGGGTATCAGCTCCAATGATCCTGGGACC